>WTHG01000156.1 GCA_011523245.1 Verrucomicrobiales bacterium
GAATAATCGCTCGCATAAATTCGTGTGTTCCGTGATGACGCTACCCGCAGTTGTGACAGGAATCAATCTTTGCCAGCCACTTTTTCGAGCATCGCCAGCAACGCCTTTTCGATTTTGATCGATGCCGTGATTTCCAGCGTGCAGGTGCCCAGCCAGGTTTCGTAGCCGCCGCGGGCGTGTTGGCGGGGGGTGGGAAGGTAGCCGTTGTGGCCGTTGGCCAGTTCGATGGTGAAGGTGGCCTGCGGCAACGGGCTTTTGGCCTTGAGGGTGAGGCCGATCTCGCAGAGCACTTCGCACGGGATGCTGGTGATACCCACCTCGCCGAGGCGCAATGCCTGCAAAATAATTTTCTCCTCCCGTGGCCCATTGGCGAGGCCGAGCGTGCGGTGGGCGTACGCTTCGGCCAATCCCGAGAGCGGCTTGGGCGCGGTGCCGGCGAGGACGGCCTCAGCGTAGGCGACTTCCTTGGCGGTGGGTTGGCGGTTCTTGAGCGTGAGTTCGGTTTGCTCCATGGCGAGGGAAACATCTTTGCTGAAGCGCACCGTTTTGTGCGCGGCGAGTACACGGTCGGCGACAAGTTGGGCCACTTCGTTCATGCGCTGCATGGGCTTCTGGCGCGGTCGCGGGACGCGGAAGCTGATGTTGTTGAGATCGCCGCTGGTACCGTTGGACATGAGGCCGACAAAACCAGCATCCTTGCCCAGCGCCTTTTCAATGTGACCGGCGAATACGCCAAAGTAATCGGCTGACACTCCGCCGGTCGGCAGTCCGCCGACGTAGTGTAGTGAGTAATTGGCCAGCAACGCAATCGGCCGCCCGTCAGCGCCGCTTTCGCGCAATGAAATGAAGTGCACCTCCGGATCCGTCGGGCCGGCCGGGCGGTCGATGAGATTGCGCGGCGGGTTCATGCGCACGATGTCGTTTGGGCTACCGAAGGGATTCACCGCAATGCCGCCGGGTTTCATGTGCCAGCGCCGGTTGAAAATCTCCTCGGGCACCAGCGCCACGCCGTGGGCCAGCTCAGCGGGCGCGAGGTTTTTCCCCGCGCGCACAATGGACTCGGCAATGCCTTCGACCAACTGCTTGAAATAGGCGCGGTGCGCGGCGTCATCGCGATTGGTTCGGCGGTCTTTGCCCGGTGGCGCGGTGTGCGTGTGGGTGGCGGCCACAAGGATGCGGTCGGCCCGCACCTTGGTGCGCTTCGCCGCCAACGCCTTAGCGCGGTCGAGGTAGTTGCGGCCGATCAGGCAATTATCGACGATGACGATCGCCAGCCGTGTCTCGCCGTCATCACATACGATGGCGCGCGCGTAGAGCGGGTCATGCGCCTTGTCCGCCAATCGTTCGTGAAAGGAGCCCACCATCTGCACCGGCCACAGCTTGGGCGTGATGTCCACCTTTGCCGCCCCCGCGCGAAACTCCGCCCAGGCGGTGGATGTGAGAAGCAGCAGCGTGACGAACAGATGGGTTTTCATTTATCTTCCTTCGCGTTTGTTGGGGTCGAATTTCTTGTTTGGGGTGGGCATGCGTGCGTCGGTATTCTTGCGCCATTGGGCGAGCTGGGTGGCGAGCGCCTTGACCTTGTCGGGATGTTTTTTGGCGAGGTTATTTTTTTCGCCAATATCCTCGCGCAGATTAAATAGCTCCAGGCGGCTGTCCTCGTACCACTCAATGAGTTTCCAGTCACCGTCGCGCACAGCGCCAGTGGGGGCGTTGCCTTGGTTGCCGTAGTGCGGGTAATGCCAGTAAAGCGGGCCGCGTTTGTGTTCCTTGCCGCGCAAGGCGGCGGTAAAACTGACGCCATCAATGGGCAGAGGCAGTTGCGGCTTGAGGCCGGCCATCTCCATCATAGTGGGGAAAAAATCGGTGCTGGTAACAGGCGTGTCGTTCACGCTGCCGGGCTTGGTGACGCCGGGCCAGCGGACCATCATTGGCTCGCGGATGCCGCCTTCGTACATCCAGCCTTTGCCACCGCGCAGGGGGAGGTTACTAGTGGGATGCCCTTCGCTGGTGGAGAGGCCGCCGTTGTCGCTCATGAAAAACACAACGGTGTTGTCCTCCAACCCGTGTTCCTTGAGGCCGTCGAGCACCTTGCCGACGGCGAGATCCATCGCCTCCACCATGCCGCCGTACACGGCGTGTTCCTGCACGAGGCGCACCTGCCGGTTGTGTTCCTTGCCCCACTTGGCCTCCAGACCGCGCTCTTTCTTGCGGGCAAGATATTTGTCGCGCAGATCGGTGCGCGAGATCAGTGGAGTGTGCACGGAATAAAACGAAAGATAAGCGAGGAACGGCTTACTCTTATTGGCAGCCATGAATTTCACCGTTTCGCTGGCAAGCCGATCAGGCAAATGTTCGCCGTCAGGGCCGTCCTCCAAGCGCGGATTGCCGTAGGGAGAAAAGTATTTTTTGCCGCCATAAGGTCCGCCACGATGATGTCCGCCCTGGTTGATATCGAAACCCTGATCCTCAGGCCAGAACCCTTCGTTGCCCAAGTGCCATTTGCCGGCGAAGAAGGTGGCGTAGCCGTTTTCCTTGAGTGCCTCGGCGAGAGTGAACTCCTTGAGCTCAAGCTGGCGCGTGTAGGTTGCGGGCAGTAGGCGAGTGTTGCGCCGCCACGCCTTGCCGGCGGCCGCGCCAATGTAATCCGTCACGCCCGTGCGCGTGGGGTAACGGCCGGTCATGATGCTAGCACGCGTGGGGCTGCAGACCGGGCAGGCGGCGTAGGCGCTGGTGAATTTCATGCCCGAAGCCGCAAGCCGATCGCAATTGGGTGTGTCGTAAAAGGAGCTACCGAAGGATTTCAAGTCGCTCCACCCGAGATCATCGACGAGAAAAAAGACAAAATTGAGAGGCTTGGTTTTTTGATCAGCCTGAACCACAGCAGGGCACAGGAACGCCATTAACAGAAGAACGCGAAACACTTTCATGGATGCGCATTAATCTGGATTTTTATTCGCTATAATCAAGAATGGAATGGATTTCATTTCACAATATGACGCTATCAAAACATGATTTGATTTTTATCACAGGAAGTGAGCCCGATGATGGTCGCAGTCCGGGCTAGGCCATTTTTGCAATACCATCTGAGAAATGGATCATTTCTCTAAGCTGTCGGCGGCATGATCCAAAGAGGCGGTCGACCAACATTACAATGAACTGATCGTGCAGTGAGATTCAATGTTGCCCAACTCAGAAAAAGATTAGTCCGGGAGAGAGGCCCCCACTGGAAAGAAGTTCTTTGGTCTAACTTTTTTAATCTCAGTTCAGAGCTAGGTATGGGATAAAAGATTTTTTGAACAAAAGAATTTTTATGCCCATCTTCATCTATGACCTCCGGGAAGTTTTCTATATAAGCGGCTAGAGATTCAGGGTCTTCCTGATGTGCCGCTTGATCTGCAGCAAAAACTGTGGAATGACTCAGTGAGGGAAGAACAAGCAGTGATGTAAAACTCCATAAGGTCATCCAAGAACTAAAATAGAGGATAGTGAGTGCGACACTATTGGAATCAAAAATATTTAGCCAGTCACCTATGGCTACGCCTACCAGATTCCAAGCGACCACGATTAAAAACGCCCTAAACGGGAGGCCCTTGGAAGCCATATAATTACGTCGTATGATTTCTAAACCTAACGATTTACTCGCCTTCCAATTTTTAGGGATCACATGTTTATGTTTGCCTATACCCGGTATATTTCCTCCGGTGAATGTGGGTTCAGGACAATCAACTATAAACGTTTTACCCTGAAAATCAGTCAGATCATCGATCTTTTGAGAACTACCGTTCACCCAATTTAAGCAAATTAATTGAGTGAAACTCAGCAAGAGGATTCCTAGCAAGCACGCTATACAATAACCTGTCCCTAAATAGTTGGCTAAAATAATTAAAGCAGACAGGAGTGTCCAAACGGTTGTCTGTAGAGCAACACCCTTAATCCACTGCCTTTTAAATTCCGGATTCGTTTCCACTCGACTGCCTAAGTAGCCGGCACCAATCCAGTCAAAGACACCTTGGACTGCGAGATATCCGCCTAATGCAATGATCCAAATCCAAACAGGTTGAATATGCGTAGCCGATGACTCTAGTGTCGCTCGGAAACTAAGAATTGTTGCGGCTATTACGACCCAGAAACCAACGTTAAGAATCCCCAGTCTTAGCCGTTGTGCTCTCGAAGGGGGAGGCACAGATTTCATGATTTGCTCTGAGTGTAAGTTTCAACCAGTGTTTCGCTTCCAGCCGCTATTTGTTCTAGTTGATCCAAGCCATGAATGGCTTCTACTGTGTCAACCAGTTGAACTTTCCGAAAACACCCGGCGCAAAATGCTAGATGTGATTCACCGCACCCTTCCAACGCGTCCCATTTTTCAGGGCAATCCTCATTTTTGCAATTCGCAATGACATTCATTTTTTTATTTCAGTTACGGGTATCAGCAATTCATTTCTCCTAAGAAAGCCCGGTGTCCATGGAGGATCATAGAAAGCTTCGATAGGATCCCCAGCAGCAACGAGGTTATTTTCTTTAATCCACTCCCTAAGTTTAGAATCAATTTTCACAGGCGTTATTCGGTGGCGGCCGGAATAACGATAGGCTGCGAGTAGCATCTCGGGTTGAGTTGTATTTTTTACAGTATCCAGATTCGGTAATGGCACATCTTCTTTATCGAATTTGTCTGGAAGGACAAAAGCCATAGTAGATTCCCCATTTTTTCTGGTAGTGAAAACGGGAGTCGTCATGGCTATTTTTTGTTGTTTGTCGTTTCCCCCGTCAATATATCGGAACAGACGCATGAAACCGTTGTCTTGGTCGCTGGCCATAGTGGTTTCGACCAGTTGAAGTTCCGAATAATGGCGCAACTCAGCACTACCCTCTTTCTTTAAAACTTTATGGGAAGCTTCTTCGTAACCCGCCCTAGTAAACTTAGTCGCGGCACAAGCTGAAGCCATGCTTATACAGGTGAGTATTATTATTTTTTGTATCATTTTAAATCTACAGTAGTTTTTCAATGGCCGAGGTTAATTGGTCCGATTCAGGATCTACAAAAGTGTGAAACCTGTCCACGACATCACCGTCTCGATTGATCAAGAATTTCGTGAAATTCCATTTCACGATTCCACCATGTTCTGAATGACTGGTTAACCAGCGATATAGCGGGTGGATGTTCCGTCCCCATACACTAATCTTAGAGTACATTGGAAACGAAATGTTGAATCGAGTTTTGGCGAATTGATGTATTTCCTCATCGCATCCGGGTTCTTGAAACAGAAAATCATTGGATGGGAAACCACAGATTGTAAGTCCCATAGGTCCATACTTTTGCTGCAAATTTTCCAAACCTTCATATTGAGGGGTGAAACCACAGCGCGAGGCTAAGTTTACGATAAGGAGTATTTTTCCTTTATAATCACCCAGAGTGGAGTCAGTTCCGTCAATGGTGGTTAGGGGTATATCGTAAATTGGTGAGGTGTCGCTAACGGTGTTCATGGTTTAGTTTTCTCATATGCTTTCAGCGCTCTATCTCTGGCATCTGAATGGTTAACAATTGGGTTAGGGTAATTCTGGCCTCTATCAACTTTAGAAGGTTCAAAAATATCGGGAGCAGACATGTGGCGTAATTCAGGAACCCACTTGCGTATGTAATCCCCCGCAGGATCAAATTTAATTGCCTGGGTCGTTGGGTTGAAAATTCTGAAATAAGGAGCTGCATCCGCTCCTGAACCAGCTGTCCATTGCCATCCCTGGGTGTTGGAGGCAAGATCGGCATCCACTAAGGTGTCCCAAAACCAATCCGCCCCGTGACGCCAATGAATCAAGAGGTGTTTCACGAGGAAAGATGCTACCACCATTCTTACTCTGTTATGCATCCAGCCTGTGGCCCATAACTCTCTCATACCTGCGTCCACAAGCGGGTAGCCGGTTTGTCCCTTTTGCCACGAGCGCAATTCAGGTGAATTCTCTTTCCACGGAAATCGATTAAATTGCGGCCTTAAGGGCTCACGCACAGTGTGGGGGAAATGATACAGGAGATGGTAGCCAAATTCGCGCCACCCAATTTCGGACAGATAATGAGATTCCTTCCAGCCGGCTTGGCCGGATTGCTCGAGGGAATGCACAATTTGCCGCGGGCTTATCTCACCAAATCTTAAATGTGGAGATAATCTGGAAGTCCCCTTGGTGTTTGGATAGTTACGAATCTTAGAGTAATCATTAAAAGAATCATTAATGAATAGTTCTAAGGCTGAAGCAGCCCCTCGTTCCCCCGGGGTCCAAAACTCATTCATGCTGTGTCCCCAATCTTTCTCAGGCTCCAAATTCAGTTCAGAGAGTTTAGTAGTCTCTATAGATACCTTGGGGGGGTCAACTTTTTGGGGGGCTGGAAGAGGAGAACTAGAATTTAATTTTTTGAGGCACTGTTTCCAGAACGGCGTAAATACCTTGAAGGGTAAACCACTTTTATTCTCAATCTCCTTTGGTTCTTTTAGGAGACTCGCTTTAAAAGTTTTTACTGTTAACCCTTCTAGTCGAAGTTGACGCGCAATCTCGCTATCCCTCTTTTGGATCATCGGCTCATAGCGCCGATTCCAATATACTCCTTTTGCCCCTGTATCCTTCGCCAGTTTTTCCAGGTTTTTGAGGGATTCGCCCGTTCTTAAAACGAGCGTGGCACCAAGTTTATTTAAATTTTCAGCTAGGCTTTTTAATGACTGATGTAACCACCAGCGTGTTGCAGCCCCGGGACTCATATCCTCCTCTTCTGGAGACCAGATAAATACGGGTATGATTCTTCCTTCTCTGGTGGCTTCAAACAAAGCAGGATTGTCCTCAATCCTGAGGTCGGATCGGAACCATACAATGATTGTTTGTTCGTTGGTGCTCATGCAGCCAGAGAAACGGTTCCATGCTTCCGTATTAGTGCGGCATGTTCTCTAATTAACTGTAGTTGAGACGGCTTAATACGCTCAAGATTTCTCAACTGTAAACTCATTCGGGGATTAGTTCTTAATTGTTCATGATGTTTATCCAAAAAGTCCCAATATAAAGTTGTGAAAGGGCATGCTTCATTGCCTGTAGATTTTGAAGGATCATACCTGCAACTCTGACAATAGTTGCTCATCCTGTTTATATATTTTCCCGTGGCTACATAAGGCTTTGAACCCATTACTCCCCCGTCTGCGAATTGGGACATTCCAATCACATTCGGCATTTCCACCCATTCAACAGCATCTACATACATGGACAGAAACCACTCATGAACTTGCTTCGGATTAACACCGAGCATCAATGTATAAAGGCCGGTAACCATCAGGCGTTGAATGTGGTGGTTATAGCCCGTGCTCAGCGTTTGTTGGATACAATCATTTAGACAGGACATCTCTGTATCACCTGTCCAAAAGAAATTCGGTAAATCCTCTTGGGCATTGAGTGAATTAGAGTTGGCATATTCAGGCATTCGGTGATGATAAATCAATCTAACGAACTCGCGCCAACCGAGTATCTGGCGAATAAACCCTTCCACGGATGGCAGCGAAGCATGATCTGAATGATAAGCATTCTCGGCAGCCGTTATTACTTCCCGGGGAGAAATTAACTTCAGGTTTAAGCAAACAGATAGGCGGGAATGGTATAACCAGGATTGACCGGACCACATGGCATCTTGGAATTTTCCAAAGTTAGGTAGTCGATTTTGGATGAAATCATCCAATGCCTCTAGGGCTTGGCTTCTGGTGACGGGCCAATTGAAATTTTCGATAGATCCGGGATTATCTGGAAAAGCATTCTCTACCTCCAGCATCACTTCCTTTGTTATTTTATCGCTCTTAAAAAAAGCAGGTTCAACAAGATCTTGGGGGCCATGTTTTTTGAAGGTACCTCGGTTCTGCTCGTCATAGTTCCACTTTCCTCCAACTGGCAAACTGCCGTCCATGAGGTAACCAGTCTCTTTTCGAAGTCTCCGGTAAAAAAACTCCATCCTCTGATTTTTGCCGTTTGCTCCGAAACTCTCGAAATCGTCTGGATCACATATGAAGTGATTGTCCCTCAATATTTCGTAATTTTGGTTATGTTCCTCTAGGATATTAGACAAGCTTCGTTCTACCCTAAAATCACCCGGTTTGGTC
>WTHG01000443.1 GCA_011523245.1 Verrucomicrobiales bacterium
AAGGAAAAGGGCGTCGGATTGGGGTTGGCCATTGTGGCCAAGGTGGCCGAGGCCCATGGCGGCCACGTGGAAGTACAATCAACACCGGGGCAGGGCACCAGAATCCAGTTTTGCCTGCCCTGATAAAAGCAGGCGGGGAGGAAAACTAAACCGCCGCGGCTTTTTCATCCGCGACGGTTTCTCACCGGATACCCAACGCAACACTATTCCGGCGAGCTGTTGGTACCGTTGCATGAATCAGGGCCGGGGCGGTAATCGATTTTTTTTACGCCCAGATCGATTCAATCGATAACAAGATGGGCGCCGGAGCGCCCCATGCAATTCACATCACGGACCGGGTACAGTCCGCAGAAGAGCAACACCAAAAACCTCTCCGCCATAAACCGGTCCAGACCTTGTGAGCATGTTGCAATTATCATCTGCGTGGTGTTAATGCAATAGTTGTGACAAGAACATGGGATCGACCGCCCAACGGGTTGCCCAAGAAAAAAGCGGCCCGGAGGCCGCATGAATGCTTGGGCATGAAGAGGGCCCTAGATGTACTCATTGATGAGGTTTTCCAGGTACTCTTGACGACCGCTTTTGTTGTCTGAGATTTCGCCCTTGGTGAGCATGTAGCTCTCGAGGCTCTCAAAGTTGGCTGTGCCGTTCTCGATGTCTTTGCCGACGCCGTGATTCCAGCTGTCGTACCGGTCCTTTACGGCTTCTTCTAGGCGGCCGTCGGCGCGGATGGCGGCGGCGATTTTGAGGCCGCGGGCAAAGGCATCCATGCCGCCGATGTGCGCGTGGAAGAGATCGATCGGCTCGTGGCTCTCGCGGCGCACTTTGGCGTCGAAGTTCACCCCCCCCGGCGCAATGCCGCCATGCTTGAGGATGGCGAGCATGCTCTTGGTGGTGAGATAAATATCGGTTGGGAACTGGTCGGTGTCCCAGCCAAGCAGGAGGTCGCCGGTGTTGGCATCGATGGATCCCAGGAAGCCCTGACCGCCCGCGTAGTCGAGCTCGTGCTCCATGGTGTGCCCGGCGAGCGTCGCGTGGTTGGTCTCAATGTTGAGCTTCACGTAATCCTCCAGACCGTTGGCGCGGATAAAGTTCAAACACGCGGCCGCATCAAAGTCGTACTGGTGCTTGGTCGGCTCCTTGGGCTTGGGCTCGAAGAGGAACTGGCCGGTGAAGCCGATCTGTTTCGCGTAATCCACGGCCATGTGCATGAACTTGGCGAGGTGATCCAGCTCGCGCTGCATGTCGGTGTTGAGCCAGCACTGGTAGCCTTCGCGGCCGCCCCAGAACACGTAGTTTTCACCGCCCAATTCCTTGGTGACCTCGAGCATTTTCTTCACCTGACTCGCCGCGTAGGCAAAGACGTCGGCGTTGCAGCTGGTTGCCGCACCGTGCATGAAGCGCGGGTTGCTGAAAAGATTGGCGGTGCCCCAGAGCAGCTGGATGCCTGTGCGTGCCTGCTCTTCCTTGAGCACAGACACGACGGCGTCGAGGTTATCGTGGCTCTCCTGCAGCGTGGCGCCCTCGGGCGCGATGTCCCGATCGTGGAAACAATAGAAGGGCGCACCGAGTTTTTCCATGAACTCGATGAACACCCGTGCGCGGGTCTGCGCATTGGCCACATCATCATTGGCCGCCTCCCACGGACGCACCGCGGTGCCGGGGCCGAAGGGATCATTGCCCGTGCCGCGCATGGTGTGCCAATAGGCGATGCCGAAGCGCAAGTGGTCCTTCATGGACTTGCCTTCGATTACCTCGTCGGCGTTGTAATGCTTGAAGGCCAGCGGATTTTTGGAATCCGCGCCTTCGTATTCAATCGTCTTAACGTCCGGGAAAAATTCAGCCATGGAATAAATCGGGTTCGCGCGCATTGGAGGCAAGCCGCGCGGGCAAGTCAAGGGAAAGGCGGGAAATAAGGGGTTTTCGAAGGTATATTGGGATGGCGCCGGTCAAAATTGTGGCATTGAAACTGCTGCTGAATGGTTTGTGAAATCGGCTTACAAGATAACAGAAGAGCTTCCAAATATGCACTCAAGGACGCTGCTCCCACAGGAAGAAAAGAGG
>WTHG01000162.1 GCA_011523245.1 Verrucomicrobiales bacterium
GTCCCTTGGGAATCGGCACACTGACCACCCGATAAAATTCCCGCTCACGCTGCTCCGTCCCCCAACGCGCGCCCACCTGCTCAGCAACTGCGTTCGAAGCGAACGCCAAGGCCAGCAAAGCTCCCAACCAGTTAACGCAAAAACTCATACCGTATCCTCCATTCCGATTTGCCTTTGGGTAGGTTTAATCTCATCAACAAATACATCGCCTCACCTTGGCCGCGGAGCAGCGCATTGGATTCCGGCACCCGAACCTTGAGATTGTCCGTGCCGTACTGGCCTTGCGCCAGCTTCTGCACCTTGCCGGTCAACACGCGAAAATAAATCGTCTCTGCTTTAGGTGCATCCAAATGCAGCTTGCGCACCAAGCCATTCAACCGGTTGGCCACCACGGCATGGGAGCAATCCGTCACACTCACCTCGCCAGTACGGTACAAAAAGGTCGGCACGCCATCCTTGTCCAGTTGATAGCCGCCAAACTGGTAGCCGCGATTGCGGGGGTACAGCGGATCAGGATTGACCGGATTCTCCTTGGTCATCACCGGGCGCAATGGCCAAGGCGCATCGGGCTTGGCCAAGCGGTAAAACTCTACGTCCTGTGGCAGCTCGATTGCGCGGCCCCTTGGATTAAAATTCCCTGCGCCTTGGCCGCCCCAGTACACGCTCACAAACTCGCCTTGCCACAGCGCGGTTAAAGCTCCGTTTTGCGCATTGAAAGCGTAGTTCACGCCGCCGGGGAAACCCACGGCAATGCCGCGATACCCCGCCACCCGACTGCGCCCGCGATACACACGCGTGCGATCGGCCACCACCAGATCCGTGCCCTCCGTGCGGATGCCCGCCGGATCACGCGCCGAGCGGCCCAGCGAAAAGTAATGCCACATCGCGCGCAGTTGCTCATGCGTGCTGCCCTTCAGCACATCCTGCCGCACCGCTTGGCCATCCGGCCAAAAGTTTGGCATCACGATGCCCGGCCGATACTTTTGTGGGTCCCGCATAAAGTGCGCGTACCAACTCGGCTGCAACCGCTCGAAAGACGTCAGCAAATCCAACCCCTTCAAGCCGGGCGAAGGTTTGCCGTTGAAGTTGTGACAAGTCACGCAGTTCAGCCCCTTGTCGCCGACCAGCAAATGGCCGGCCTCGCGATACGGGCGACGCTCCTCACGCTTGAGTTCGGGGAACGTCACCGGCGGCAGACGATCCACCTTTTCCAGCAACGGCGGCAGATGCGCGAGTGCCGCCTCGCCGAACTGCGGCATGCGCGTGTGCATGTACGGCCGCACGGTCTCCCCATCAAACAACACCTTGCGCAGCCATTCCGGCCGCAGCTTGGCCCCCACACCATCGAGCGTCGGCGGAATCCGCCCCGGATTGCCCAGCCCTTCCTCATCTGTGCCAAAATGCTGGAACATCGCGTTGCTCACTCCACCCGCGCCATCGCGAGTATGACAGGCGATGCAGTTCATGGCCGTCATGGTGTGCTGCACTTGCAGCCGATCCGGCAACGGCTTGTCGATCCCTGCTAGCGCCTTGCCGATGGCGTCGCGCTGGGCGGCGGACAAATGAAAATTCGGCACGCCATCCGGCTTCTCGGCCAGACACCCTTGGCCGGCCGTCAGCTCGGCCATTGGCAGCTTCAATTGCGATTTTTGATTCGGCAGTTTGTGGCACGAGGTACAGTTGAGGCTGCGGAACACCAGCTTCCCCGCCTGCACCTTGGCCAAGTCCGGCTTCAGCTCGGTGAACTTTATCTCCTTCGGCCCCAACAGATATGCGGCGATCGACCGCGCCTCGTCACGGGTGAGGTTCATGTCCGGCATTCGCCCGGACGGACGCGCATGCCGCGGCTGAAACAAAAACGCCGACAACGAACCCAGCCCGTACTTGGCCGGCACATGCTTCAGCCCCACACCCTTGCCAGGCGCGTGACACGTGATGCAGCCGACCTTTTCGAATAGTTTTTTACCCTCACCAACCAGCGCGGCATCCACCTTGGCGCGCGAAAATTTTTCTTTGGACAAACTTTTCAAATAATATGTCAGCACCTCAGCCGTTGCATCC
>WTHG01000148.1 GCA_011523245.1 Verrucomicrobiales bacterium
GTGCCATGTAATGAATATGCGAAGGTCGCGTGGAATTGCCCACACCGTAAGCGGCGGGCTTGATGGTTTCGTATTCGTAATAGCCAAGCTCGTCAGTGAGCAGGCGGATGCGGTTTTTGAAACTGGCGCGAGTCGGTTGAGTGCCGCCGGAGAACTGGCGCGCTTCGGGAAGGACCGCGCGCTTGTCCGGCCGCTGATGGTTTTGGAAATCATATTCGCCCTTGTGATCGGCCTGCCAAATATCGAGCACCGCATTGGCCAGCGGCTTCTTGGTGGTATGACTCCAAACCCGGCCGCGCATCACGAGCAATTCCCCAGGCGCCATCGGGGGTGTCACCTTGCCTCGGAAAGGCGCGCCGCTGGCCCAGAACGGCCCGAGGATGTCCGGGTGCGTGGGTTGAAATTTTCCCTCCGGCGCGATGTCTTGTCCAGTGGCCTGTAGATAATGGATGTAGCCATGGGCATCCTCCGTGACCGGCGTGGGTGCGGCATGAGAATGCAGGGTGAGCGCGCTGCCGGTGGCGGCGAGTCCGCCCAAGGTCAGAAAATCACGGCGAGAGGCAGGAGGAATGAGGTGTGGATTCATGGTGAATTAGTCGTGAATACAGGGCGAATAGTTACGAACAATCGCCGATTGTGGGCGGCTCTCAGGCGAATATACTTCATCGATGTCCAAGCTCCAAATTATTTTGAGTACGGCCGCGGTGGCATTTCTGTTGAATGGATGTGCCTCCAACGGTACTCAAGACTCCACTTCTGGCCGTCTGCACGAACACGAGACGCCCGTGCGTGACCTGGTGATTCCTCCCTTGCCGGGGCTGGGTGCCACGCCGATCGTCACGCGCAACTCCGGCTGATTGAACCGGGGTGTTCTGCGGCTTTTCGCCGCCCGCTATCTTCGCTAGGCTCCGCACATGCTTTGGGTGCTGCTAGCCATCTTGTTCGTGGTGCCTCTGGTATTGTTTTACCTGTTGGCCATTCGGTCAGTGGATCGTTTCGCGCCGGCGCCTTGGTGGTTGTTGTTTCTCTGTTTGATGTGGGGCGCGGTGGGCGCCGTGGTGCCGTCGGTGGCTGCCGGTATGTTTGGTCAGGAAGCCTTGGACCGAGCGTTTGATGCGGATTTATCAGAACGCGGCGCGGAATTATCAGAAAATATTGGGGCAACGTTCATGGCGCCGTTGGTGGAGGAACCGGCCAAGGCTTTGGGGTTGCTGGTGATCTATGCCTTTGCGCGGCGGCGCGTGCATGAAACGCACGGCGCGCTTTCAGGCGTGGTGTTGGGAGGGACGATTGGTTTGGGCTTCACCCTGACCGAGGATATTCTTTATATCGTTGGCGCTGCTGAGGAAGCCGGCGGTGCGGGGTTTATCGGAGTGTTCTTTATCCGCACCATCATGCTCGGCATGGGGCACGCGACGTTTACGGCATTCACCGGCCTGGGATTCGGTTTGTTTGCCACAATGACTTCCGGTTGGCGCTGGGTAATGCCGTGGCTCGGATTGGGCGCGGCAATGATCGCGCATGCAGGTCGGAATCTTTTCAGTTCATTCCTCACCTTGGATGGCTTTGGAGTGGTCATGGTTCTATTGCTACATGCGTTGGTGATGCTGATGTTCTTCGGATTGCTGATCGGGATGGCCTATCGGGATCGCAAACGAGTGCAGACCGGGTTGGGCGGCGTGGTGGGCGTGCTGATTACCAAGGCGGAGTACGAATTCATCATCAGCCCCTGGATGCTCGTGCCCGGATGGAACTTCATCCAACTCATGGGCTTACCCGGAAGCTATCAGGAAGCGCGGGAGAAGCAGTTGCACTGTTTTCAATTGGCGTTCATTCGGAACCGGGCTCGAAATGAATTTGCCAATGACGATGCCCCGCCGGTGTTGGATCCGGTGGAAACCGAAGCGATCGCCGCCATCCAAGCGGCTAATGCACGCGGCGTTTTGCTGGCTCGGCCGGCAATAACGGCTGACCCGGTGGTGATGGGTTGATTTTTCCGGGTGCGTCCCGTTCACTGGGCGGATGCAGACTGATCGACGTCAATTTCTCTCCACCGGCGCG
>WTHG01000332.1 GCA_011523245.1 Verrucomicrobiales bacterium
CTGGGGTGAATCCTGATGAAGCAGTGGCGCTAGGAGCGTCCATTCAGGGGGCGATTATGTCAGGAGAAATGACGGCGACGTTGTTGTTGGATGTGACGCCATTGTCCTTGGGGGTGGAAACGTTTGGCGGATTAATGAATGTGATTATTCCGCGCAATACGACGATACCGGCAAAGGCTGGCGAACTGTTCACCAATGCTGTGGATGGTCAGCGAGCCATGCTCGTGCACGTTCTGCAAGGGGAGCGCGAACGCGCGGTCGATAATTGGAGTTTGGGGAGGTTCGAGGTGGAGTTTGAATCTGCCTCACGCGGAGGCGCTCGCGTGGGGGTGCAATTTGAAATTGATGCGGACGGTATTTTAAAAGTCCTTGCCCGCGACACAACAACTGGGCGCGAGAAAATCGTGCCCATCCAATCGGCGGTGGATGTAAGTGATGATCGCGTGCAGGAGATGGTTGAGGAATCTGTGGATCATGCCTTTGAGGATATGGGGGCTCGGCGTTGGGTTGAGGCAGCACTCAAGGCTCGGGAGGCTGCCAAGGCGGCGCGTGACGGGCTTGCGGTGTTCCATGATGAGTTGGACAATGCCCCGGCTATTGCCGAAGCCATCACATCGGTGGAGGATTTACTGCAGTTGCCGGAAGACGACACTGGAGATTTGGCGGCGCTAAAGGTTGCAGTTGCTCGGTTGGATCAACTGACCTTGCCAATGGCGGATCTCATGATGGATCGCGCCATGGAGGCGATGCTGCGGAAACAAGGGGTGCTGGATTAATTCTCCGCCGTCGCTGAATCCAGATTTTCGAACGGCGTATTGAGGCTTTCCTTATCTTTGCTGGAGGAATCCTCAGCCGAATCGTCGTCTTGCGATTCTTCCTCAAGATCTTTCAACTTGGATTTCTCATGAGGATTTTCCGCCCGTTGATTAGCCGGAAGTGGGTTCACCAGTGCGTCTATGCCGCGGCCGGCAAGGCGTGGGGCGACGTCTGATTTACCCCAAGGTTTAAGGGAATCGATGAATCGTTTGACTGTATCAAACCCGATTTCTTTGTGAGCGTTTTCTCGTCCGCGGAAGCGAAGGTGGATTTTCACCTTCATATCCTGGCACAGGAAATTAGTGGCGTGAGCTAGTTTGAAATCAAAGTCGTGCTGTTCGCATCGGGGGCGGAGTTGTACCTCCTTGACCTTGCCGACATGCGCGCTCTTCTTGTTTTCCTTTTTTTTCTTGGACTCCTCGTACTGGTACTTGCCAAAATCACAAATACGACACACCGGAGGACGGGCATTGGGGGAGATTTCTACCAGATCAAATCCGGCTCGCTTGGCCAGGGCCAGCGCTTTCTCGGTTTTCATGACGCCCACCTGTTGGCCCTCGGCATCCACGACGCGTACCTCTCGGACGCGGATGCGATCGTTGACCCGGGTGCGGGGTTCCCAGCGTCGTCCTCTGCCCTTACCACGTGGACGACTCAAAGCAGTTCCTGAAGTTGTTGAATGGCCATATCTCAGTGCCGTCGCATTATGTGCACGACATGCCTGTATTTGATGCGCAAATTTCAGCAGTTGCAAGGACAAATCTTTGACATCCCTCGTGCTTTTTCATGGCCAACATGCTATGCAATCGGTAGGTTCCCGCCCGGTCATGGCTACCTTGAAACCATTTGCCGCGCTGCGGCCTCAGCCCGAACTTGCGTCCCAAATCTGCGAACTGCCTTACGACGTGATGAACAGCGATGAAGCCCGCGCTATAGCCGAGGGGAATCCTTACAGCTTCTTGCACGTCAGCAAACCAGAAATCGATCTGGAGCCCGGTATTGATGTGTATTCGGAGTCGGTATATGCGAAAGGAGCCGAAAATTTCCGATTGCTTCAAGAACAAGGCGCTCTCGTTCAGGACACTCAGCCCGGATATTATTTGTATCGGCAGATTATGGATGGCCATGCTCAGGTTGGGTTGGTGGCGGTTGCCAGTTGTGCGGAGTATGATGCGGAGATTATCAAAAAACATGAGCTAACCCGGCCCGCTAAAGAAGATGATCGTGTTCGTCATATTGAGG
>WTHG01000016.1 GCA_011523245.1 Verrucomicrobiales bacterium
GCGTTGTGGACGTTGCCGCGGATGGCGATCTCAATGTCGCCGGGGTTGTTGCCTTCGCCGGCGGCGATGATTCGCGGCTGCTTCACGGCTTTGGCCTCGAGCGATTTCAGTTCCTTCTCCAACTGCGCGAGCTTGGCCTTGTCCGGGTTATCGGTTGGCGCCGGTTTTTCCGGTTTGGCGATCGGTTTTGGGGTCGCTGGGCTGTTCTCTGGCAAAAACTGGACGGCATCGGCAATGACATGGTTTTGAGTGCCCTTCGTGGAAATCACCACCGCATCCCAATCCCCCGCGAGAAAATCGTAGGTGCCCAGCGAGATGAATTGGCCGTCGATCGGCGCGCGCTTCGTTTGATTGATGTATTTTGTCACTTCGCCATCCGCGTGGCGGATGAGCACTGGCACTTTGCGGGCGCGATTAGTGCCGTGTGCGTATGAGACACGGACTTCGTATTTAGCGTCGCTAGGGAATGATACCCTGTAGGTGGCGCTTTTTTCACCTTTGCCGCCGGCTCCATCGTGGATGTAGTTCTTGCCTACGAAAGCCTTACTTGAGGTTGACCGGGTCCAGGCACCTTTCAACTTCGCATGTAGGTCATCCACCACGATGCCCGGTAGGCTGGCCACGGGAACCGGTATGGCGTCGGCGACGGTTTTGCCTAGTTTCTTTTTCAGGAACGCAATGGCTTTTTTCTTTTCGGCAATCAACGCGACGCTTCTTTTGGCTTCGGCTTCCTGCGCTGCATCCAGTGGTAGAGGGCGTTCGTTCCACTTGGACACATTGCTATGCACTACCACCTTGGTACCTTTAAAAATGCCCGCCATGCCATAGTAATCCTCCGTGCGGATTGGATCGAACTTGTGATCATGACAACGCGCGCAGCCAATGGTCAGTGCCATAAACGCCTTGCCCATCGTATCCATTTGCTCGTCAACAATGTCCATTTCCAGGACGGTCTTGTCTTGCAATTCATAGTTCGTGGGACCGAGTAGCAGAAACGCCGTGGCAGTGAGGCGTTCGCGGCGTTGCGCGAGCGTACCCTCGGGCAGGATGTCACCGGCGATTTGTTCCCGAATAAATTCCGTGTACGGCTTGTCGGCATTGAAGGCGTTCACCACATAATCGCGATAACGCCACGCCTCCTTCATCAGCAACGTCCGCCCGCCGCCAGTGCTCTCGGAAAAGCGCACTACATCCAGCCAATGCCGGCCCCAACGCTCGCCGAAATGCGGGCTGGCAAGTAGCGCATCGACGGTGTTCTCGATTGCGGACTGGCGATCGGTGGCCGCCGCCCTTTTAAAGGCCGCCATCTGCTCGGGCGTGGGAGGCAGACCGGTGAGGTCAAAATACAATCGGCGCAGTAGCGTGAGATCCTCCGCGTCCGGCCCTGGGCCGATGCCCTTGGCCTCCAGCGCGGCGAGCACATGTCGGTCGATGCCGTTGTGTGGCCAAGCCTTGTCTTTGAGTTGCGGCTCGGCCGGTTTGGTCACCGGCTGAAAGGCCCAGAACCGGCGGGCGGCCTCGAGATTGAGTTGCTGATCCTCTGCCGTGGTCTCGGCACTCATCCGCGGATCAGGCGCGCCCATGGCCACCCACTTTTCGAAATCGGCCACCTGTTCGGCGGTCAGGCGTTTCTTGGGCGGCATCTCCAGCTCGGCATCGGAATAACGGATCGCCTGGATCAAAAGGCTCTTGCCCACGCGTCCGGGGATGATCGCCGCGCCGCTGTCGCCACCTTTCTGCCAGCCACCCTTCCAATCCAGCCGCAACCCGCCCTTCACCTTCTCCTCCTTGCTGTGGCATTGGTAACATTCACTCACCAATACGGGCCGGATTTTTTTCTCAAAAAACTCCAAGCCTGCCGGATCGGCCGCCCAAGTAGCGGTTGCCGTCAGAAAAATAAATGACACAAAATGCTGCATGCTCAGAAAAGTATGGCAACCCCGCCAAAAAATGCGAGGCGGTTTTTGGAGTGAAAAAACGTGGGCTGCGTACAGCGGGATCGCTTTATTTCAGTTCTCTCGCGCGGAGGTTTCGGAACTTGACCGTGCCGCCCTTGCC
>WTHG01000510.1 GCA_011523245.1 Verrucomicrobiales bacterium
CCTGGCCGGTTGCCCGAGCATGAAACCGCCTTCGCGCTGACCATCCACAAGTCGCAGGGATCCGAATTCAACCGCGTGCTGGTGCTGTTGCCCGCGCAGGCCGCGCCGGTGCTTACTCGTGAGCTGGTGTACACCGGCCTCACCCGCGCCAAGGACGAGGTCACGCTGATGGCACCGCCGGAGATCCTCGCCGCTGCCATCGAGGCTAAAACCACCCGCGCCTCAGGCCTGCGCGATTCGCTGTGGAATTAAATTCCCTTGCCATGGCGGCATAACACGGGTTTGGCTTGCGAAACTGACGTGGGTTTGCCCGTTCTGATTTTTGCCGATGATCCGGCCTGCGAGCGTACGCTGGCGGGCTTGTCGGTGCTGGAGCGGTTGGTCATCGCCACGCACGAAGCGGGCGCCACGGCAATCTCTATTCTGCACGTCAAGACGGAACCGAAATTCACCGCCTTGGCCCGGCTCAAAATTGAGGTGCATCTCACCAGCGAGGAACCTGCCTTTCGGGCGCCAACTCTGTTGATCTCTGGAAACCTGGCCCTGCAACGGGCCGACCTTGAACGGGTGATGAACCAACAGGGCCGCCTGCACGCGCCGGGTCATGAATTGTTGCCCTGCGGCGTGGCCATGGAATGGACCGGCTCGCTGGAAGCGTCACTGCCGCGTCGACCCAAGATGGAAGCCCGCGGCGTCGCGCAACCGGTCAAGGATGGCCTCACCGCGGTGCAGGCCGAAGACGCCTTGTGGGACACCATGGGATTGGAGACCGATAGTTTCATGGACCGCAACTTCAACCGACCCGTAGGCCGGCTCGCGTCACGGCTGTTAATCCACACATCCGTTTCCCCCAACGCCATCTCGGTGGTGGCCACCGGCATCGGCGTGTTATCGGCCATCTATTTCGCACGCGGCGAAGCGCACCTGATGATTGTGGGCGCGGTTTTGTTGCAATGCTCGGCGATCATCGATTGCGTGGATGGCGATTTGGCACGCATGTCGCACAAGGAAAGTCGCACTGGCAAATGGCTCGACCTCGGTGGCGACCAGCTGGTGCATCTCTGCCTGATGGCCGGCATCGGCATGGGCCTCTACCGCATGCACGATCAATCCGGCCCGTGGCTGTGGCTGGGTATCGCCGCGGCCCTTGGCGTAGTGCTCTCCTTTCTTACGCGGTTGCGGGCCGAACAAAGCGAACGCCCGCTGCCGCTACTCCAAGCTTGGATCGCTCGCGCAGCCAACCGTGATTTCTCCGCCTTGTTATTGATCCTCACCATCGTCGAGCGGGTGGATTTGTTCCTCTGGCTGGCCTTGGTCGCCGTACATGGATTCTGGATCTACGGCGAATGGCTTCGGCGGCAAGATGCGATTGAGGCTTGAACCAACCTATTCCCTTCCCGGCAGTTACGCCATTTTTTCCAAGGTCGGACTTGCGTTACAAACCGGTGACACACATGATGTCGCCACTGCCTAGGGTTATTTTGATTTAAATGCGCGTATTCATATTGTCATTCCTGATTGCCGCAACGGGTTGCTCTAGTTTCCTTCCCGATCCTGCCTTGGAAGCCCTTCCGGATCCATCGCAGCCGGAGGACGCCGCGCTCATGCTGCAATCAACCCCGGACCCGCTGGAGCCGCTGAATCGGTTTAGTTTCGCGGTAGATGAGGTGCTCTTTGATTACGCGATGGAACCGGCTTCGCGCGGCTACCGCAAGGTGCTTCCCTACCGAGCCCGCACTGGCATTCGGAATTTCGGCCATAACCTCGCCTATCCCGTACGGCTCACGAGCAATCTCCTACAAGGCGAGTGGGCCAATGCCGGCACGGAAACCAAACGGTTTCTGATCAACACCACCGAAGGGGTGCTGGGCTTTGGAGATCCAGCGACAAAAAAATACGACATTTATCTTGCGGACGAAGATTTGGGCCAGACTTTTGGCTCCTGGGGCTGGCAACCTTCGGTCTATCTGCACCTCCCCGTTCTTGGAGCCTCCTCGGGCCGCGATTTGATCGGCGAAGCCGGGGATGTTTTTCTGGATCCAGCCACGTATGCGTACGGCCTGAACGCGGGCATTCGGTTCAACAATAAAACCGACCAGGCGGAATCCACCCGGCAACTGCTCGCCTCGGAATTTGATCCGTACGCTTTGAACAAATTGTATTTCTCGCGGAAACGCGCCATCGAAGTGCGTAACACGCAGCCAGCCATGACGGGCGAAGACACGGCGCAAACACAAACGTTGATGACGGTGTTCAACCGCCCGCACGACCCAGAGTTTGACGATCGAGCGGTGGAAATCACCGTGCAGCCACAGGGCTTTCGCAAACCATTGCCGGCTTCGGTCTGGCAACAGAACAAGGAGGCCCCGGTGGCCTACGTCATTCCCGGGCTCGGGGGACATCGGCTCGGCAGCCGTGCACTGGCGTTGGCTGAATTGGCATTTCTTGAGGGGTATCATGTAGTATGTTTCAGCAACAACCTCAACTGGGAATTTATCCAAGCCGCCCCGGCTGATTATTTACCCGGTTACTTGGATGACGATCTGCTGTACTTGCGCCAAGCCCATGCGGCCATGGCCAAAATACTAAGCGATCAAACGCACGGCACGCCAGCGGTGATGGGTTTTTCGATGGGCGGCTGGTATACTCTCAATCTGGCCGCCACCAGTGCGCCCGATACCTATTCCGCCGCTCTCGCGATCAATCCGCCGCTGGATCTCACCACCGGACTGACCGCGCTGGATCGTTTGTATCGAGCGCCGGCCGCCGCGGATGATTTGGAGACGGTCAAAAACTCGGCGTTGGTGAAATTATTGGTCAGCCAAAACTCCACGCCCGACAACCCGGCTGGTTTGCCCTTCAGTGATCAGGAAGCTTCGTATCTCATCGGGCTCAGTTATCGTATGACGTTAACTCAAACGATCATGAGCAGCCTGAAAATCCGCCCCAACGCCCGGGCGTATCAACGAGTGAACGCCCTGTGTTGGGAGGATTATTACTCGAAGATTGTCGCACCAGCACTCTCCGAACGGAACATTGATGGCGACGCGCTGGCGCAGGCCAGCAATCTCCGAACTCGCGAAGCCGGCCTCACTGCCGCGGCCAATCTCAAGCTTGTGCTCACGAGCAATGATTTCCTGCTCACCGACGAGGACCTCGCCTGGTTCCGCGAACGTTTCCCCGATGAGCGCACGGTGTATTCCGAAACCGGCGGGCACATGGGCCAGTTGTGGCGGCCCGAAGTGCGGGAAGCAATGCGGGCGGCAATCCGGTTTCAGGCAATCACAGTTTCTGCCGAATAACGGTTCATGTCGCTGCTTCACCTCAACGAAGTGACCTATTCTTGGGATGGCGACACGCTCCTCGATCAGGTGACCCTGAATCTTGACCCGGGCGAACACATCGGTCTGGTCGGCCGAAATGGATGCGGAAAATCCACCCTGCTCAAGCTGTTGGCCGGTGATATTACCCCCGATCAAGGCGCAGTGAATCGCGCACAACATCTACACATCAAACGCCTCGTGCAGGAAGTGCCCACCGGCGATGCCCAAACCGTCAGCAACCTAGTCGCCAATGTGCTTGATATTCCCGAAGAAGAACACTGGCGGCGCGATAAAGCCGTGCAGCGCGTGCTCGACCAGATGCAACTCGACGGCGAGGCCAAGTTCAATGGCCTTTCCTCCGGTATGAAACGCCGAGCACTGCTGGCGCAGGCAATTGTGGATCGGCCGGATGTCCTTTTGCTGGATGAGCCCACCAACCATCTCGATATTGATTCCATCACTTGGCTTGAGGGTTTTCTCAAAGCATATCCGGGCACCCTGTTATTCGTTACCCACGACCGCGCCTTTCTGCAAGCCATTGCCACACGTATCTTAGAAATAGATCGCGGCCATCTCTTTGATTGGACCTGCGATTACCAGACGTTTCTCAATCGTAAACAAGCCGCCTTGGTGGCCGAGGAAAAACAAAATGCCCAGTTCGACAAGAAACTCGCGCAGGAAGAGGTCTGGATCCGCAAGGGCATTCAGGCGCGACGCACGCGCAATGAAGGCCGTGTAAGAGCCCTCAAGAAAATGCGGGCCGAACGCAGTCAACGCCGCGAGCGTCAGGGCACTGTGCAAATGCAGGCCGCCGAGGCCGATCGCTCCGGCCAGTTGGTGGTCGAAACTCGGGAGCTCACATTTGCTTACGACGGTTCGCCAGTGGTCCGGGATCTTTCCACGCTCATCACCGCCGGCGACAAGGTCGGCATCATCGGCCCCAACGGCGCTGGCAAAACCACGCTCATCAAGCTTCTGCTCGGCGAACTGCAGCCCACGGATGGGAAAATCCGCCGCGGCACCAAGTTGGAGATCGTGTATTTCGATCAGTTACGCGAACAAATCGATGATCAGTTGAGCATACTGGAGAATGTCGCTGACGACCGAAAAACGGTTATCGTCAACGGTCGCAGCCGCAATGTGTACAGTTACCTGCAGGATTTTCTTTTCACGCCCGATCAAGCCCGCAAGCCGGCCGGCACGTTATCCGGCGGCGAGAAAAACCGTTTATTGCTCGCCAAACTGTTCCAGCAACCGGCCAACCTGATCGTGATGGATGAGCCCACCAATGATCTCGATACGGAAACTCTCGAGCTGCTCGAGGAGGTGATTGGTGCCTTCAACGGCACGCTGTTGCTCGTCAGCCACGACCGCGCTTTCCTCAATAACGTTGTGCAAAGCACCTTGGTGTTTGAAGGCAACGGATTCGTGAAGGAATTCACCGGCGGCTACGACGAATATCTGGCCCAACGTAAAGCTGCCGCCTTTGCCGCCAAGCCCACGCGTCAATCCAAGCCCAAACCTGTGGCCGATCCCAAGAAACCCAAGAAACTGTCTTTCAAGGAAAAGCGTCTGCTCGAATCATTGCCTGGGCGAATTGCCGAACTGGAAGAGGAGCAAGAGACGCTGCAACAGCAAATCAACGATCCGGATTTTTTCAAGCGCCCGCACGAGGAAACGACCATGGTCACCACGCGTCTCGAGGCGCTGGAAAACGAATTACTCGAAACCTACGATCAATGGGAAACGCTCGATGCCCGCGCCTGATTAGGCGCCACGCTTCAAGGCCGTTGCGTCCCGCGCCCTCATAGCTTCCTCAACCAACGTCTGCGCCGTCTCAAGCGCAATCACTTCAAAATACACTGTCGCCCCCGGCATGCACTGGGCCAGCTTCCAGCAATCGAGGGACAACACCGTCCCCAGCTTCGGATAACCCCCGATCGTTGGCCGGTCATTCAACAACACAATGGGCTGGCCATCCGGCGGCACCTGCACCGCGCCATACGCGATGCCTTCAGAAAGTCGTTCGCCTGCTGGCGCTAACACCGGATTTCCTTCCAGCCGATATCCCATCCGATCCGACCGCGGCGAGACTTGAAACGCGCTGCCATAAAACATCCTGAGCGCTTCGGCCGAAAATTCCGCCGCCTGATAGCCCTCCACCACCCGTAACGTCACCGGTGCTTCATAACGGGGAATCTGTTCCATCGGCAACGCCCAATCCAAATCCGCAGGCGTGCCGCACACAATCTCTTGGCCGACGTGCAGTAGGGCGCCCAATCCTTCCCGCTGGACCACTGCCGTGCTGCCAAAATGAACGGGTGCATTGAAGCCGCCCGATGCGGCGACATACGCCCTCAACCCTGCCGTCGCATGCCCCAACTCCAACACATCGCCTGCGGTCACTCGATGGCTGCGCCACAGCGCCTTGGTTTGACCGTTGATCTTTAGTGGCATCACCGCTCCCGCCACCGCCACCGAAGTGGCGCCCGTGCTTTCCAGCCGCAAACCGCCTTGTGCTACCTCCAAAGCCGTGACTCCTTCAGCATTTCCGGTCAGCCGATTGGCCCAATAAAACGCCTCGCCATCCATCGGACCTCCAGTCGTCAATCCCAGCGCATGATGCCCCAGACGGCCCGCATCCTGAAAGAGGCTCAATACGCCCGGCTTCAGCACTCGAAAACCGCTCATGGCATTCCCCCTAATTTAAGGTACTCCGAGCGACTGATCGGCTCGAATTGAATTCGATCCCCCACGCCCATCGGCATCGGGGCGGCCGCCTGTGGATCAAATATCCGAACAGGACAACGCCCGATCAAATTCCAGCCACCCGGCGATTCGGCCGGATACACTGCCGTCTGTCGATCGGCAATGCCCACCGAGCCCGTCGGCACGTGTTGCCGAGGAGTTGCCAATCGCGGCCGGGCAATCGCCTCGTCCACTTCGCCCAAGTAAGCGAATCCCGGCGCAAAGCCAATGGCGTACACGCGGTATTCCCGAGCATGATGCCGTTGCACGACTTCATCGGGCGATAGTCCGTTGGTTTCGGCAAACGCCATTAAATCCGGTCCGGCCTCCGGCCCATACCACACCGGCAACGTCACCAATAGACCGTCTTCTTTCGCCATAGGTTCAGAAGTCGCTCGGCCGAATTCCTCGATGTGTTCCTGCAACGCTTCCATGCGAATGCGGTCGGGCCGATATATGACCAGCACAGAGGCGTAGGAAGGCACCGTGTCGACCAGTTGATCTGCCAGACGTTTGCGCAATTGCTGGTCTAGAAACCGGACCCGATCCGCCACGCAGGGAGACAGAGTGTCGCCCATGTATACGATCAGCGCATTTTCACCCGCCACCTCGATGCGCATCAAATCATCCGGCATCGAGAATCTCCCGAATGGCGAGTATGCTCTGAACTCCGGCCGGATTATCGCCGTGCACGCACATGGTCGTTGCAGCCAGGGCCAGTGTGTCGCCGCTCGCCGTAGTCACGGTGCCATTGGCAACCAGTTGCCGAACCTGCGCCAGTGTTTCCGTTTCATCTAATACAGCCCCGGCCTCGCTGCGCGGCACCAACGTCCCATCAGTCTGATATCGTCGATCAGCAAATGCTTCGCTCCAGCCAAACCCCTCATCAAAGGGTGCCGGCCCCATCAGTGGCAGAGCTCCGATGGCATGATGGATTGCCTGCTTCACAGTCGGTTGTTGCAGCATGTCATGATACAACGCCCCATGCGGTTTCACGTAATCCACCGGCCCCATCGCAGCCAGGCGCTCGATTTGTTCGGCAACCCAGCCCTGTATCTCGTCAGGTGTCGCGGCCAGACTCTCCCGGCCAAAGTGTTCCCGATCCGGATAGCCCGGGTGCGCACCGATGCTCACATCGTGTTGCCGCGCCAATGCCACGGTGGTCCGCATCAATTCCAACCCCCCAGCATGAGCCCCACACGCGATATTGACCTGATCCAGATAGGGCATCAACGCGGCCTCACAGCCGGCGCCTTCAGCCAAATCACAATTCAGTTTCATGACTTCTTCAGCACCGCACCATAAAATCCATCGGTACCGTGCGTGTGCGGATAAAGCCGGAGATCCTCGCCGATTCGCGTGAATAATTTATGCCCGTTCAGAAACGCCTCGACCTGTTGCTCGTTCTCTTCGGGCAAAATAGAGCAGGTGGCATAGATCAAACGACCGCCGGATTTCACCAGCCGCGCGGCACTTTCGAGGATGGCGCGTTGATGCGTCTGCACTTCGGCCAACGCCTCAGGCGTGGTGCGCCGACGCAGATCCGGACTGCGCCGCCATGTGCCCGTGCCCGTGCAGGGCACATCCAGCAGCACCCAGTCCGCCGAATCGCGATGGCGCTTCACCACATTATCGCGTTCGCTCTTCAACACCCGCGCCTGCACATTGCTCACGCCGGCCCGAGCAAGGCGCGGCTTCATTTGCCCGAGCCGTTTACCGGCGGTATCCCACGCGAGAATGCGGCCGCGGTTTTCCATTTGGGCCGACAATGCCAGCGTCTTGCCGCCGGCACCGGCGCAGAAATCAACGACCGTCATGCCGGGCCGGGCGTCGCAAGCCGCCGCAATCCACTGGCTGCCGGCATCCTGCACTTCGACAAGGCCCTCCTTCCACGCTGGATGCTGCTCGACCGGCGAGCCTTCGGGCAGGCGCAGCGCGTCGGGCAGTCCGGGAATGGCCGTGGCGTCGGGGAATAGAGGCGCGACCTGAACGGGCGCGGCCTTGAGG
>WTHG01000476.1 GCA_011523245.1 Verrucomicrobiales bacterium
TTGCAGGGCCTGGAATCCCATGGCTTTCAACGACACCAAACCCACATCGCCAACCGCAACCATCGTCCCGCCCTGCCGGCGCACTTGCGCGATGTCGGCGAGAAAATCCGCGCCGCCGTCAACTCCATTGATCCGCCCGCTCGCAAAACGCTGGCGGAAAGCCCGACCGGCCGTGCCGCCCTACAGTTCCTGATCGATACCGGCGAAGTCATCGATGTTAGCCCCGAACTCGTCATGGGTACACCGGATTTCAACCGCCTACGCCTGATTGTGAAACAACACCTCCGCAAAAACACCCAAGCCACCGCCAGTGACTTGCGTAAGGCGATGAATGTCACGCGAAGGATTTTGATTCCCGTCTTGGAAAAGCTAGATCGGGACGGCCTCACCGCCCGCCGGGGCGACGGGCGCATATTGCGCCGCGAGGAGGATTTAAAGGGCTAGCCCAACCGCTTCACTTTTTCTTTGCGGGATAGTTCAGATTTAATAATGCCGTTTCCAGGAGCTTGCGATCCGTGGCGGCGCGGTTGGTGGGGTTTTTGAGTGGCTGTTTTTCCATGGGGTCAGCCTGAATATCGAAGTAACGGCCGTCGTTGTAGAGTTTGTATCGTTTGGTGCGGACCCAAGCTTTGCCACCACGGTGTTCGGCGAAGGCATATGACCGCGCCTCGTGCTGACGAGTGCGCAGAAGTGTGGAAGTGAAGCTTACGCCGTCATGAGGCTGGGTCGGTTTGGCACCGGCTAATTTTGCGAGCGTGGGCAGCCAGTCGCTGAAATCCACAAGCTCATGCCCGCGACTGCCAGCCTGTATAGTCCCCGGCCAACTGGCGATCAGCGGCACGTTGGTGCCAATGTCCAGCAAAGTACCCTTGCCACCGGGCACGCGTTGACCGTTCCGGATAGAGTACACCTGTTCGTATTCGTATTTGCGCCCTTCAATGTGCCGCAGTTTGGAGCGTTGAGCCGTACCGTTATCGCCGGTGAACAGGATCACGGTGTCATCGCGCAGGCCGAGTTGATCAATTTTCTTCACCAGCTTGCCGACCATATCGTCCATACTCACGATCATCTCGCCGTAATCCATCCAACGATTCTTGCCCGGCACGTAGGGCACCTGCACGGGAATGTCGTCAGTCACATCATGGGCTAACGCCATGGAGTAAAAGGCGAAGAACGGTTTTTTCGCCGCGCTGCTTTGCTCCATGAACCGGCCGAGAAATTCGACGTATAAGTCCGGCCCGTACTCGCCTTTGGTATCGGTGCGCAGCCGACCGTCTTCGTAAATAAACGGCTCATGAAATCGCGCGCCTTCATGCCAGCCGAATACGCTCCATTGATCGAACCCCATTCGGGCGGGTTGTTGCAGGTCGTTTTTCATTAAGCACAACTGCCACTTGCCGGACACGGCCGTGGCATATCCGGCGCGCTTGAGCACCTGCGCCAGGGTGTGCTTCTCTTCGTTTTTGGGAAACGATCCCCAACCCGATTTCAATCGGAAAGGATACTTACCGGTCAGCAGCGTTGTGCGTGTGGGATGGCACACCGGCATGGCGAAGCAGTAGTCAAACCGCATACCGCTTTTGGCCAGCGCATCGATGTGTGGTGTCTTCCAACGTTCTCCGCCATACGCACCGATCGGCTCGCAACCGACATCATCAGCCATGATCAACACAATATTCGGCCGTGCACAGACTTCCAATGCCGCTAGTCCGAGCATCGTTAGTGTCAGAATGGTTTTCATTGTAGTTTCTCCGGGATGCCTTGGATGATTTTGTCGTTCGGGAAAATGGCTTTCACTTCGGCTAACAATGCAAGCCGTTCCTCTTCAATAGATGTGTAGCTGACCGTCTCGCCGTTCAGGTATAGCGCCCATTTATTGCAGATGAAACATATCGCCACCTGCACCTCGTCTTTGCCGGACTGAAACCGCAGCAGGATGCCGGGGTTGAAATGAAATTTCTCGTCGTGTCGCGTGCTCGCATCCGCATCGGCCAATAGCAATCGCCGCAACGCCGCAGAGGCCTTACCGGCCAGAGGCTTGCCCGGTGCGCCAATGGCGTAATCGCCGAACGTCCCGTTTTCGCCATCTGGGTCCAACCGCCAAGTCCGGATGCTTTTGGATTTTTGTATTGTTTGGGCAAACGCCTGCATGCGCGGACGCGACCGACCGCTTTCCTTTTGGCTCGCGATCATGGTTTCAAATTCCTTCACCACACCCGGCGCATCATTCCAGCGATTCTCCGTTTCACCAATGTCATTGCTCAGGTTGTACAATTGCCCCTTCGGATCGCCGGGCTTCGGTTTGGCCAACTGCACTTTTGTGAAGCCGCCAGAGCTGAGGGTGTTCATGTACTTCCAGCCGCCCCGGCGCGCGCCGAGCACTTTGCGTGAGCTTAAGGTTACCATCTCAAACCTTCCTTCCTCACGGCGGCCGGTTAATACCGGCAGGAGATTTTCACTGTCCTCTCCTTCGTCATCCGCCAGCTTGCGGTCGGCAATCGCAGCGAAGGTCGCCAGTAAATCGGTCTGGCATACCAACGCATCGCTTACCGAGCCGGCCTTCACCGCATTCGGCCAGCGCACAATGAACGGCATTCGATGGCCTCCCTCCCAAGCATCCCCTTTCATGCCGCGCAACGGAGTCGTGGCGCTATGGCCAAATCGTTGAGTATCGGATTCGTACCACACCGGCCCGTTATCGCTGGTGAATAACACGAGCGTGTCGCGGGCCAAGCCGTTCTCATCTAGCGCCTTCAGGATTTGCCCCACGGTGTCATCCACCATTGCCACGAAATCCGTGTACATGTTGTTGGTACGGTTCCGGAATTTTTTCGTCGGCAACCACGGCGTATGCGGCGCTGGCAAGGCGACGTACAGGAAAAACGGATTGGCCTTGTCACGGCGCGAGCGCAGATAATCCACCGACTGTTCCGTGAATCGCGGCAACACTTCCACGTGTTTGAAATCAGGTGAAATGGGGCCGCCGCGCCAAAACTCGCCCTGGATCGGGCTCCATCCTTCCGTATTACGCGGACCGATCTGCTGATTCGGCACCATCACCGCCTTGCGGCCACTGATGTAGTAGTACGGCACGATGTCCAGTGAGTGCGACATGCCGTAGTAAAAATCAAACCCACGATCCAACGGACCGCCGATCAGCGGTTTGGTATAGTCATAGTCCGGACCGCCATCAAATCCGAGATGCCATTTACCAACCATCGCCGTGGAGTAGCCTTGCTCGCGCAGCGCAGACCCCACCGTCGTACGCCCGTCCTCGATGACCGCCTTCCGGCGCCAATCCATATCAGCTCGATGCGGATATCGGCCTGTCAATATCCCGTATCGTGTAGGCACACACCACGAAGCCGGTGAATGCGCATCGGTGAAGCGCATGCCCTCGCGAGCCAAACGGTCGATATTCGGTGTAGGGCTTTTGGATTTGGGATTGTAACAGGTGGCATCGCCATACCCCATGTCATCGGCAAGGATTACCACAAAATTCGGCGGTCGATCCTTCGCGTCCAAAATCAACGCCGCCCCCAGGAAACCCAACAAAAACCAACGGTACATGCCCGATTGAAACACTACCCGATATCGGGATCAAGATTCCCTTACCCGCGCCCAAATAAAGCGCCATAAAACTTAGTTCTGCTCCAACAACGCCTTCGCGGCCGCGGCAATCTTGGCCGTACTGTCTTCGCAAGTGCCGTGCAGTAGCGGGAGGATTGGGCCGGCGTTGGCAATGCCTGCCTCGGTCACGGCGGTGTGCAGCACGCGAATGGGGTTGATGCCGTTGCGAAGATCCTCAAGCGGTTCGAAGGTTTGGCGGATGCTCTCAGCGGCATCGAGATCGCCGGCCTTGAGGGCGTGCAGCATTTTCATGGAGAGACTGGGTGCCACACAGACACAGCCGCTGGTGAAGCTGTTCACCCCAAACCCATTCACATGCGCGATAGCCGGTTGTTCGCCAATGCCACTGACGATGATTTGCGGGTCCACACAATCGACGAGCTTGCCAAGATAATCATCTTTTATTGGGTCCTCGCGCACAATGGCGTATTTGATCCAATTTACGACACCATCGGCCACCAAGGCCTGGGCATCCTCGGGCTCCAGGTAGCCTTCAAACTTAATATAAAGCACAATCGGTTTGCCGTAGGCCTCTGCGAATTTGCGGATGCCCGTGGCGCAGCCTTTAGGCGTGGCGATATCGCGCGCGGGCAACACCATCACGGTAGGGAAATCAAAATCCCGCAGCACGGCCGCCTGATCCATAGAGGTACCATACGCCGGCCCGACCGACGGCACCACCGTGGTGTCCGAACCGGCCTGTTCCTGCAACATAGCCAGCGTGCCGGCGTACTCCGCCAGCGCAATGTGATAGAACACCGCGTTGCCGCCGTAGAGCAGTGTGCGAATGCCGCCAGCCTCGAGATGACGCATAATTTTAGCGTTCTCGGTGGCGCATACATTGAGTTCTGCATCGCGCGCCAACGGCGGCACGGCGATCACGGAGTTGGAAAGTGTTTCGGGGGTAATGGTGTCGGTGTTCATGTTAGTGAATCGGCGGCTCAGGGGTGGCGGGGCCGTGTTGAAGAAAATCGAAATCACAGCCTTCGTGAGCTTGCGTCACATGGTTGATGTACAACTGGCCGTATCCGCGCGCATATTTGGGTTCAGGCTTTTGCCAAGCAGCACGGCGGGATTCAAGATCAGCTTCGCTCACGTGCAGCTGGATTTTGCGCTCGGGCACATTCAGCTCAATCTCATCGCCCGTTTGCACGAACGCAAGTGGCCCTCCCACGTGGCTCTCGGGCGAAAGATGCAGCACGCACATGCCGTAGCTGGTGCCGCTCATGCGAGCGTCGGAGAGGCGCACCATGTCGCGTACGCCCTGTTTCAGCAATTTGTCCGGAATGGGCAACATCCCCCACTCAGGGAAACCGGGTCCACCTTCGGGGCCGGCATTGCGCAGCACGAGCACGGTGTCCGCCGTGATGTCTAGCTCGGAATCGTTTAGCTTGGCCTTGAGATCTGGATAACCATCAAACACCAGGGCCGGACCGCGATGGTTAAAAAGATTCTGCGTGGCGGCGGAGGGTTTCACCACACACCCGTGCGGCGCGAGATTGCCGCGCAACACAAACGTGCCGCCCTCGGCCTGAACGGGATTTTCCACCGTGCGAATGACATCGTCATCAATCAACTCCGCATCGGCAATATTCTCAGCGATAGTTCTACCAGTAATAGTTGGGCACTCGCCATGCAGCTTGTCGTCGAGTTGAGCCATCAACGCGCGCAAACCGCCTGCGTTGTAAAAATCCTCCATCAAATAATCATCTCCGTTGGGCCGCACATTGGCGAGCACAGGCGTGGTACGGCTGATGCGATCGAAATCCTCCAGCGAAATATCGAAGCCCGCACGGCGCGCCATGGCGATCACGTGCACGATGGCGTTGGTGGACCCGCCTACAGCCATGTCCACCGTGATGGCGTTTTCAAATGATTCACGCGAGAGCACTTCGGAAGGCTTGAGATTGGCCCAGGCCAGATCGACGGCACGGCGGCCACATGCGGTGGACATCCGCATGTGTTCACTAACCATCGCCGGAATGCTCGAGGCACCCGGCAGGCAGAACCCCAACGCCTCGGCAATGGCGCCCATCGTCGAGGCCGTACCCATCGTCATGCAATGTCCCGGGGATCGGCCAATCGCGTTTTCAAATTTCGTCCAGTCCTCGTCACAAAGATTACCCGCACACCGTTCGGCCCAGAACCCCCAAACCGAACTGCCGCTGCCCAACGCCTCCTTACCCCAGCGCGCGGTGGACATCGGGCCACAAGGCAGATAAATAATCGGAATATCCGCCGAGATCGCGCCCATTAGCAGCGCCGGCGTGGTTTTGTCGCAGCCGCCCATCAGCACGGCGGCGTCAATCGGATGACAGCGCAGCACCTCTTCCGCCTCCATCGCGAGGAGATTGCGATAAAGCATCGTGGTCGGCTTCATCAACATTTCGCCGAGCGACATCACCGGCACTTCCACCGGAAATCCACCTGCCTGCCAGACGCCCTGCTTCACTTTTTCGGCGCGTTCGCGCAAATGGGAATGGCAGGTGTTCAGATCGCTCCACGTGTTGAGAATGCCGATGACCGGTTTGTCGCGATAATCCTCATCCGCCCAGCCCATACCCTTGAGTCGCGAGCGATGCCCAAATGACCGCAAATCATCCGGCGCAAACCAGCGCGCACTGCGCAAGTTAGCGGGATCCCGGTTTTCTGAAGTCAACTCGTCCATGATGTGCTCAGGTTTGTAGCGAATATACCTCCGCGGCGCGAGGCAATTGATATTTGGGCTGGCAAGGCCGACGACCTTCCCTGACCATTTAGCCATGAGCCTGATTGTTGAGGAACCCAAACTGTTACTGGACTCCCGGTCGCCACTGGGGGAAGGCCCGCTCTGGGATGCCGAACGCAAGGTGTTGTGGTGGGTGGATATTTTGGAATGCCTCGTGCAATGCTACGACCCTGCTGATGGATCCAATCGCACGTGGGAGATTGGCCAAATGCCCGGAACACTCGTATTGGCACAAGACGGCCGACTGGTTCTGGCCGCGGAAAAGGGGTTTCTCTATTTTAACCCAGAAACCGGTGCAACCGAAACCATCATCGATCCGGAACCGGACCGACCGGAGCATCGGTTCAACGACGGTAAATGCGATCCAACCGGCCGCCTCTGGGCAGGCACCATGCCGATTTGTGAGGAGGGCAATTCCGGCGCGATGTATTGCCTGCACGCCGACGGACACGCCGAGCGGATGGCCACGGACTACGCTATCCCCAACGGCATTCTCTGGAATGCGGATGCCACCACGATGTACCACATCGACAGCCCCACCCGCCGAATCGATGCGTGGGATTTTGATCACGCCACCGGCGCCATCGGCAATCGGCGGCCGTTGTATCATGTTACGCAGGAAGGCGCCTTTCCGGACGGCATGGCGATGGATGTGGAAGGCAAAATCTGGCTGGCGCTCTGGGGCGGCTGGGGTGTTGTGCGGATTGATCCGGAGACCGGCGAGGAGTTAGCCCGGCTGGATCTGCCCGTAAGCCAGGTGTCCGCCTGCGCGTTCGGCGGACCAAATCTGGATGAACTGTACATCACCTCCGCCCGCAAAAACCTCAGTGTAGGAGACCTGGAAAAACAGCCGCACGCCGGCAGTTTATTTAAAGCCGGACTGGGCGTAATCGGAACGGAATTCACCCGGTTCGCCGGCTGAGACCTCACTGCCATCGTGAAAAAGGATCGCCAATTGCGGACGATTCGCCTAAACGAACCGAGTTCCATGGCGTTTATTCACGACGACTTTTTGTTGAGCAATGATCCGGCGCAACGGCTGTACCACCAGTACGCCAAGAGCGAACCGATCCTCGATTACCATAATCACCTGCCGCCGGCCGAGGTGGCCGACAATCGGCGTTTTACCAATCTCGGCGAGATGTGGCTGGAGGGCGATCACTATAAATGGCGGGCCATGCGCGCCAATGGCGAACCGGAAGCCGTCGTCACCGGCGATGCCGATCCCAAGGAAAAATTTCTCGCTTGGGCCCGCACCATCCCGCACACGCTCGGCAATCCGCTTTATCACTGGACACACCTGGAACTCGCACGCTACTTCGGCATCACGGAACTGCTCAGCCCTGATACCGCTGAGTCGATTTGGGAACAGACCACCGAACGCTTGAGCGATCCGGCGTTATCCGTGCACGGCATTCTGGAACAATTCGATGTGCGCGCCCTGTGCACCACCGATGATCCCGTGGATTCGCTGGACCAGCATGAAGCCATTGCCACGCTCGGCATTCGCACCAAGGTGTACCCGACCTTTCGCCCAGATAAATCTTGGGGCGTCGACAATCCCGAAGCGTTCAACGGCTGGGCCGATAAACTAGCCTCGGCCGCCGGCGTGGCCACCGACACCCTGCCCGGCTTCCTTGCTGCGCTGGAAAAACGCGTGGACGATTTTCACGCCATCGGTTCGCGCCTGAGCGATCACAGTTTCCCCTACTGCTTTG
>WTHG01000268.1 GCA_011523245.1 Verrucomicrobiales bacterium
TCGTAGAACCTCAAAATTCGTACGTTGCGACTCGTCCAAACTATCATCATTTACCGTATTCAGCAAACAAACCCCAAGCACCTCAGCCCCGATTTTTTGCAAATGCGTTACCGTCAATAAGGTATGATTTAAAACACCTAATTCGTTTTTTGCCGCCACAAAAACAGGCATTTTAGTTTCAATTACAAACTCCGCCCAAGTTTGGCCCTGCTCATTCAAAGGCACCAAGATTCCCCCGGCCCCCTCCACCAGCAACTGGTCGCATATATTTTTAACTGAAGAAACCGCCGCCTTCAGGTCCGCGACCTCCACTTTGCAAGCACTATGCCGCGCCGCCACAATCGGCGCGACTGGAGTTTTATAATGAAATGGATTCATTAAATGCATGCGGACCCTGCCCGGTTGAAGTGACTGCAGTAAACGCACATCATCCCTAGGTCCCGTGCACACGGGCTTCATCGCCAATGCGTCTATCCCGCTGTCTCGGAGGTGATGCAGCAACAGAGCTGTGAGAATGGTTTTCCCCGCGCCAGTATTGGTGCCAGTAATGAAAACGGAGCGCGCCCTCATTCCCAATAAGTATAGAGAATTTTTATATCCTTGGGATCCTTGCGCTGCAGCACGGCAACCAAGGTACGCTGTTGTTTGCGAACTTCAGCTGTGACGCGGACCTCAAAAGTAGAACTACGGACAGACATAAATCGCGCTGCGCTCGCGGCCGCTTCTCGGGTAAATCCCGGCACTTGCTGCAACTGCTGCACGTTTTCAAATGGCTCATCATCTTCTGTCCCTTCAAGCCCATCCAAGCCCACGCGCATGTTCACAATGGCGTTCGCCGTCACGGCTGGATCGCCCGGCAAGGGAATCAATTGTAACACATCAGCGCTAGCCGTATTGATGTTCACATACCCGAGCGAAAGCGGCGTAAACAAATCCACTAAGGCATACGCGTAATTGAGCGACTCCTCTCCTTCGTCGACAGCACTGGGTTCTGTGCCAGCCGCAAGTGAATTTTCCGCGGTGCCCCAATACATTTCCGGCGTGATGTCTTTGATGAGCAACAGTTCTCGCAAGTCATCAATAAGTGCGTTTTTGGCTACATACCCTAGGGGCTCATAGTACTCACTTTCAGCTCCATTCACCGATACATTGTCATCCGGATCGCACCAGTCGATGATAGCATCGGTAAGATAAGGAATCAGCGATGCGTCTACACCCATCATTCCGAAAGCCTGCTCAAATGGATAACGGCCCATCGAACGGCCTGCAGCACGGTTTATATTGAATTTCCGCTCCAAATCCACAATCTCCACTGAGCAACGCCAGCTTTGAATCTCCTGCTCTTCATCTGGTGTAGGATCGGGGTACAGCAAACCAATTACAGTACCAGGTGCCCAACCGCTATTAGTCATATTGAGGGTGTCGTGAAAGAGGTTCAAACCATTGGTCACACCCGGTCCCCCGGCCCATTTCTGGTTCAGCGAATCATAAGGTGTTTCAGTGTCAGCCATTTGCTGGCTCAGCACATATTTGGCGTACTCAACTCCCGAGCGACAAAGCCAATCCACATCTGATTCTGCATCGGAATTACGGGCTAAAATTGCCTCGACCTGCATATTGGTCGTAAAGGCTGCAGCCAAAACAGAGAGCACAATCACGAAGCCGAGCACGACCAACAGCGCCACCCCCCTTTTATTTTTACTAGGGGAAATCGATTCCTCTGTTGAATAAATTTGGATCTGCACTAGTTTGCGCTAGCATTTACAATGGCTGATAACCCAGAGACCCATCATCTTTGATAACCCAAACGTTGCCTGATGGTGGATCAGGGAGAGATGTCAGATAACCTTCAGTTACTAATGTGGCAACACTGGGGGGAGATGAACCGTCGTTTAAAGCTGCGTAATCCATAATCGCATCATTAATAGTTGTGTAACCAGGAATCGTAGCATTACCCGCCTGCCAATTTGGAGAAGGAGGCACAGAAGAAGTGCCCGATCCAGTGCCCGATCCAGTGCCCGATCCAGTGCCCGATCCAGTGCCCGATCCAGTGCCC
>WTHG01000134.1 GCA_011523245.1 Verrucomicrobiales bacterium
ATTTAAGCTCCTGTCGTCTCCGGGAAAAAAAGGCACGCGCTATGAGCTGTACAATCTGGAAAAGGACGCCGCTGAAACCACCAACCTGTACGACAAAGATCCCGCCACGGCGGCGCGGTTGGCGCGGGATCTGGAAAATCTCCGCCGCTCCGTTGCCGCCAGTGTGGCCGGCAAGGACTATCCCGAAGGCAAGGTCGGTCCGCAGCCGCCGCGCATTTTTTGGAACACGGTGGATGGCTATAAACCCTACTTCCCCGAATGGAGCAAAAGGCCGGAGTACTCCAACTGGCTCAAGAGACGATTGAAATGAAAATTATCTGTATCTTCCTTAGTGCCGCCGCACTGATTCACGCGGCTGAACTCCCACCGAAGGCTCAGCCGGGGCAGGGCGCCTTGTTGTCGGCCGGCTTCATCTATCCGCTGGAGAATCGGCCCACGCCGCAGTGTCATGCTTCGACGATTGTCGAAACGAAAACCGGCCTGGTCGCCGCTTGGTTTGCCGGTACGCGCGAAAAGCATAATGATGTCGGCATCCACGTGTCGCGCTTGGTCGGTGACCGCTGGACCGCCCCGGTCGAGGTGGCCACCGGTGCCGAGGGTGAGGACAAGGATTATCCCTGCTGGAATCCCGTGCTCTTCCAACCCAAGACCGGCCCGCTGATGCTCTTTTATAAAGTCGGCCCCACACCCGGCACGTGGTGGGGTGTGTTGCTGACCTCCAAGGACGGTGGCAAGACCTGGGGCAACCGCCGCAAGCTCGGCAAAGGGCCGCTCGGGCATTTGCTGGGTCCGGTGAAAAACAAACCCGTGCAGTTGGCCGACGGCGCGATCCTTTGCCCCAGCAGCACCGAGCACGACGGCTGGCGCGTGCATTTCGAAATCACTCGCGACCTCGGCAAGACGTGGCAGGTTATTGGCCCGATCAATGACGGCAAAACGTTCGGCGCGATCCAGCCGAGCGTGTTGTTTCATAAGAATGGCGACCTGCAGGTGATGTGTCGCAGCCGCCAACGCGTCGTTACCACCAGCCGCTCCAAGGATGGCGGCAAAACGTGGAGCCCCATGGCTGCCAGTCCGTTGCCCAATCCCAACGCCGGCACCGATGCCGTGACGCTCGCCGACGGCCGACAGCTGATCGTCTACAACCACACCGTGCGCGGCATCATTTTCCCCGCCAACCGCACCATGCTCAACGTTGCCATTTCCAACGACGGCAAAAAGTGGAAGCCGATCCTCACTCTTGAGCGTGCGCCCGGCGAGTATTCGTATCCTGCCGTCATTCAAACCGCCGATGGCAAGATCCACATCACATATACCTGGCAACGCAAGACTGTGAAACATGCCGTGCTCGATCCGGCGAAGTTGAAATGAACAAAATTCTCGTCCTCTTTGATTCCGCCACCGGCAACGTGAAGCAAATGGCCGATCTCGTTGGCGAAGGCGCTGCGCTGGTGCCGGAGACCGAGGTGCGCGTGCTTTGTGTGAACGACGCCACCGCCGCGGATGTGCAATGGTGCGATGGCCTCGCCGTGGGCAGCCCCACCAACATGGGCGTGCTCTCGTGGAAGATGAAACGGTTTTGGGACGAGGAGATGATCAGCTCATGGATGAAGGTGGATGGCAAAATTGCCTGCGCCTTTACCAGCGCCGGCGGTTGGGGCGGGGGTATGGAACTGGCCTGCCAGTCCACCCATACCGTGCTAATGAATTTCGGTTTCCTCGTTTTCGGCGTCACCGAGTATGCCGGCAAAAAGATGACCGGTCATTACGGTGCCGTGGCCTGCAAAGCCCCGCGCGAGCCGGAGGTTCAGGATTCTTGCAAACTCCTCGGCCGCCGCCTCGCCGAATGGACCGCCCTCTACGTCCACGGACGTCAGGATCAACATCCCGACGCTAAGGACATTCCGCGCCTCACGCCGGCGGATGCGGAGTGATTCTCCGCGTTTGAAATCATCCCCCGCATCTGCCACCATCCGCACACACGATGCTTAGATTCCTATTCTTTCTAGTGGTAATGAGTCCATTGCTGTTGCCGTCCAAGTCCATTAAGCAAA
>WTHG01000204.1 GCA_011523245.1 Verrucomicrobiales bacterium
CCCTTCATCCGCGGGCAATGCAACCTGCCGCGGGGCCAGCGGCGCGCGGCGCCATTCGGCAAAGTTATAGCCTTCCGGCCACGCGACGCCTTCATCGATCCAGGCCTTGATCAAAGCAATCTCCTCGGGCTTGAGCGGCTCGCCCTTGGAGGGCATGCGTTCATCGGGATCTTTGGAAGTAATCAGCTGATACAGCAGGCTGTCGGCGCTGTTTCCGGGCTTGGCGGCGTCCAGCAGCGTGGCGCGGCTATTGATCGAAAACCCGCCCTTGGCCTCATGGCCTGAATGGCAGCGGGAACACTTATTTTTCAACAACGGCTGAATGTCCCTCTGGAAATCGACCGCCGACAACGAAAACGTCGCCAAAAACAACCACGCGAACCGTATGCGGGAAGGATACGGCACGGGCCGGGAGAGGCAAGTTCCGCCTTGTCCTATTATTCGGCCGAGGAAGATTTCGATGCTCCCTTAGCCAACACAGGCTTGAGAGCCCAGATGACAGCGACAAGGATCACGGAGCCAATGCTGGCCTGCCACTTGTACTGAATGGTGGCGACCAGCATCCAAACCGCCAGCCCAAGAAAGAGGATGGGCGGCAGAGGATATAGCGGTACGCGAAACGGGCGTTCGGTACCGGGCTCGCGCCGGCGGAGAATGAGCACACCGGCCACGGCCGCGCCCATTATTACGGTCGTTGGCATGCCGATGAGCACCAGCACGTTGTCGGCGTTGCCATGGGAACTGGCGGCGCAAACAAAGGCGATGGTGCAAATCGCCTGCAGGGCAAGGGCGTTCAAGGGCGCATCGCGTGCGTTTGTTCTGGCCAACGGGGCGGGGAGTTGGCCGTCCTGGGCCATGGCCGCTAGGATGCGGGAGCCGACCATTAGGATGGTGCTGGTGGTCGACAGTAGCACGGCGATGATCATGCAGTTGAACCACGTGCTGACGTTGCCGCTGAACAAAATATCCGCCGCATGCGAACCAATGCTGTCGATGCGGCCATCCATGGTGGTGGCGGATTCTGCGCGGAGAAAGACGATGTTCAGCAAAATGTACAGGCCGGTAACGAACGCGGTGCCGGCAATTAGAGAACGGGGCAGCGTGCGCTGGGGATCCTTCAGGTCGCCAGCAATCCAAGTGGCGGTTTCCCATCCGAGATAAGCAAAGCTGGCGGAGATCATGGCTGCGGCAAACGGTGATGAAACAATTCCCGTCGCGTTGATGGCCAGTTCCGGCGTGGCTTGAGCGGGCACACTGAATCCGGCGATGATGAAGGCGAGAATCACGCCCACTTTGAAAATGGTGAACGCATTGTTCATCCAGTTGCCTTCGCGCAGGCCGAGGCAGTGTGCCGCCGATAAAAGAACAATCACCCCGCTCGCCGTGGCGGCCGGGGGTAGGTTCGGCGCAAAGTGTTGAACGTGATGCCCAAGCAACAGCGTGACATAAGCGAGGGCTCCCACGAAGGCAAGCAACCAACTGAGGACACCGCTGAGATAACCGGCGGTATCGCCATAGAGGTGCCCATTGTAAGTATAGCAACCACCGCTGCGGGGCAGCATGGCCCCAATTTCACCGAGAGACAGGGCACCAGTGAGAGCTAGGAGACCGCACCCCAGCCAGACGAGCAGGACAAGGCCGTCATTGCCCAAGGCGTGGGCGAATCCGCCGGTGGCCCCGAAGATGCCGGCCCCGATCATGGTGGCCACCACCGCGCCGGTGGCGGACCAAAACCCGAGCGGGCGATCGGCAGTGTTCTCGCTCACTGTTGATTGGCAAAGTAGTAGATGGCGCCGATGAGGGCAATTCCGGCGAGGGCCGCCAGAGTGATCTTGATCCAGCTCCACGGGCGCTCGCCTTGAACCTCACCCGTGCGGGCGTTGACGAGGAACTGGTAGGTTTTGTCCTTGAACCGGTACGCACTGATCCAGACGGGCAGCAGGATGTATTTGAAGGTGATGGCCGAGTAGTAAGTGGTCTTGCTCAGGATGCGTTGTTCATCGCCACCGATGTCCCACCGAATTTTCTGGTCGATGTCCGGCTGCATTTTATCC
>WTHG01000302.1 GCA_011523245.1 Verrucomicrobiales bacterium
GTCTTTTGCGTATTGCCAATGTGCCGGCGCGCGGTCTGAGCGACGTAACCATGGAACGTCTGCTGGCGGCGAGTCAGGAACGGGAATGTTCAGTCTGGCAGGCGATGAAAAATGACTTGGTGATTCACGAGTTCCAGCCGCGCACGCGCAAATCCATCGAGGGATTTGTGGCATTGGTGGAAGAGTTTCGCGAGCCGCTGAATGCGGAGGATCTTCAGTTATCGGCTTGGGCGGATCAATTTTTGGATGACATTGATTACGAGCGCGAGTTGAAGAAGGGGGAGAAAAACCCGGAGAATGCCGAGAACCGCATGCGCAACCTGCGCGAATTGACACGCACGATGGATAACAAAGGAGAGACGCTTATACCCTCCAACCGGTTGGTAAAGTTTCTGGACGACATCACACTGGACGCCGAGCGAGAGGAGGATCGAGAAGAAAAGGGAGATATGGTGACGTTAATCACCACGCACAGTTGCAAGGGGCTGGAGTATCCGCATGTGTTTCTCGTGGGCGTGGAGGAAGGGTTGCTGCCGCACTCGCGTTCGGCGGTGGAGGGCACGCTGGATGAGGAGCGACGTCTGTTTTACGTGGCCATCACGCGCGCCATGCAGACACTGGCCATCACGCATTGCCGAACCCGTATGAAATATGGCAGCAAAGTGCTCTGTCATCCCTCGAGTTTTCTGAAGGAGGTGCCGGAGGAATTGTGCGATGAATTGATCGACAGTGAACCGGTAAGCCTTGATGAAGGGCGCGATATGTTTGCCGCGATGCGGGAGATGTTGGATTAAAAGAAAACGGCCGGCGTTCCCGCCGGCCGTAAGAGTTTCCGTTGCCGCAATGTTCTAGCGGCTGATGTCGTAGACAAACAGGTTGTCCTGATCGCGCAGGTAGAGCTTGCCATCCAACACTACCGGGTGCGCCCACGCGCGGGCCCGGCTGCGCTCGGGTTGCTCAAACCGGCTGACTTCCTCGTAGGCATTGGGGGTCAGTTTCACCAATGATACCGGGCCGCGCTCGGTACGGAGGATGATCTTGTTATCCGCCACAATGATGGCTCCCTTGCCGGCGCTGCGATCATTCCACATCACCTTGCCGTCGGAAAGGCGGAGGCAGGAGAGCATGTTGCCATTGGAGCCGTATACATACTCACCCACACGAATGGCCCCGCCATGGTGGTTGGCCATGCCGACGGCTCCGGCGTGTTTATATATTTCCGTGGCGACAAATTTGTTGTCCTTATACTCCACCTTGAACCCGTTGCAACCGACACTGTACGCGCTGGTGACGAAGAGGGTGCCCTTGTCGTAGATGGGCGTGGAAATCACGGCCGTACGACCGGCCCGGTTGGCCCGCCAGAGGAGTTTGCCGTTGCCGGCATCGATTCCCGCCACACTTTGGCCGGTGAGTTGGATGTACTGCTTGATGCCACCGATTTCGCGGATGATCAGTGAGGAATATCCGGCGGGGTCCGTGAGGCCTTCGCAGCGCCAGGCCTGTTTGCCAGTTTTGGCGTCCAGTGCGAGCACGGCACCTTTGGTACCGCCGGGGGTGACGACCACTTTGCCGTCATCCACCAGTGGGGATTCGCTCCAGCGCCAGCCGCTCATCATGCGGCCTTCGTAATCGTTCTGGATGTTGACGCGCCAGACTTCCTTGCCTTCGGTGCTCACGCACACGAGATCACCGTGTTGGCCGAGCGCGTACACGTGGCCATTGGCAACGGTAGGAGTGGAACGCGGGCCGGGATAGCCACGGTGGCCCTTCGGTTCGCCGATGCGGCTCTTCCACTTGTGTTTGCCCTTAAGATCTAGAGCAAACAGGTAGCAGGCATCGTCCAGATCGCCGAGGGTGTACACGGTGTCGGCGGCAACCACGACGCTGGAAAATCCGGCGCCGACGCCGGTGGTTTTGTAGAGCAGTTTGGGGCCGTCTTCAGGCCATTCGGCTGCCAGACCTTTTTCGAGATTCACGCCGTCACGATTTGGGCCGCGCCATTGGGGCCAGTCGGCAGCAAATACGCTGAGTGTGAGGCTCAGCACGAGAGAG
>WTHG01000199.1 GCA_011523245.1 Verrucomicrobiales bacterium
ATGTTGGGTCATTGACCGGCATGGAGACCACATTTGAGACGGTCGTCGTTTCGTTAGTGGTTACGGCCGGTACGGCGATTTCATCAGCCCACAGACCAAACGTCATAAAAAAAACCAGAAATAACGATTTGAATGCCCCCACATTCATTGAAATCAATCTAGAACCGAAACCCCCGCTTTGCGAGCGTTTTTTTTGAACACCGCCTGACCGCATCAATAATTAGACGCGATCAGGCGGCGAAAGTTACCCCTTAATAGGAGGCTTGAGAACCGCCCATACGGCGCTTTTTCATCCAAGGCATCATACCTCGCAGGCGAGCGCCGACCTTTTCGATGCCATGTTTTTCGCCAGCTTTGAGCAGTTTATTGTACTGCTTATAGCCCGTCTCGTATTCCTTGATCCAGCCCTTAGCAAATTTGCCATTCTGGATTTCCTTAAGAGCAGTCTTCATGCGGCGCTTCACGCTGGCATCCACAATCTTTGGCCCGACACTCACGTCACCCCACTTGGCTGTCTCTGATATCGAGAAACGCATACCGCTGATGCCGGATTCGTTCATGAGATCGACGATCAGCTTCAGCTCATGCAAGCACTCAAAGTATGCCATCTCGGGCTGATATCCTGCCTCCACGAGCACCTCAAATCCCGCCTGCACCAACGCGCTCGCGCCGCCACAAAGAACGGTTTGCTCGCCGAAGAGATCAGTCTCCGTCTCTTCCTTAAAGGTCGTTTGGATCACTCCCGCGCGAGTGCCCCCGACACCCTTAGCCCAAGCCAAGGCGATCTTCTTGGCCTTGCGTGAGGCATTTTGGTAAATGGCGATTAACGCCGGCACGCCTTTGCCTTCGGTAAATTGCCGGCGCACGATATGACCGGGCCCCTTCGGGGCCACCATGATCACGTCCACGTCCTTCGGCGGCACAATCGCACCGAAGTGAATGGCAAACCCGTGCGAAAACAGGAGCGCCTTGCCTTTACTCAGATTGGGCTCGATGTCCTCCTTGTAGCATTTTGCCTGCTTGGTGTCCGGCAAGCCCACCATGATCACGTCCGCACGGCGTACTGCCTCTGCGGTATCATATACCTCGAAGCCTTTTTGTTTGGCTACCCGGCGGGACTTGCTGCCCTTGTAGAGACCGATGATGACCTTGCACCCGCTTTCCTTTAGGTTAAGCGCGTGGGCGTGGCCTTGGCTACCGAACCCGAGTACCGCCAAGGTTTTACCCTTAAGATCCTTCAGGTTCGCGTCTTTATCTGTGTATACTTTTGCTGCCATTTTCTTAGCGATAAATGAAATTAAGAGCGCGGCAGAGCAACCTTGCCCGTGCGCGTAAGATCCAACACACCGAAATTATCCATCAAGGCCACAAACTTGTTCACCTTACTTTCGTTGCCGGTCACTTCGATGGTCATGGTCTTCGACTGTACATCTACAATTTTGGCCCGGAAAATATCCGTGATTTGCATCACCTCCGAACGGTTCTTGGCCGTGGCTTTCACTCTCACCATCACCAGCTCGCGGTCGATGTACTCATGCTCGCGGAAATCAGTGATCTCTAATACGTTGACCAACTTGTACAGCTGCCGAACAATCTGTTCCACAGTGGCGTCATCCCCGCGAGTCACAATGGTCATGCGGGATTTTTCGGGATCATGCGTTGGTGCTACGTTCAGCGAATCGATGTTATAGCCACGGCCACTGAACATCCCCGCCACTCGAGTGAGCACGCCGAAGGTGTTTTCCACCAAAACTGAGATTGTATGTCGCATGGTTCCGGATTTCCGGGCCGCGCAAACTAGCAATGGCTCAACGGGGGGTCAATGTTATTCACTGTAAAAACCGGGGCAAAACATTAAAAAAACGGATTATGAGCCCGTTCCTCTCCCACCGTTGTCAATGGTCCGTGCCCTGGGCAAATAAGGGTGTCTTCCGGTAACTCCAGTATTTCGGATCGCACCTTTTCCTGCGCCAAGGCCGGTGTCTCGAAATCCTTCCCCATAGATCCCGCGAAAATCGCATCCCCCACCACTGCCACTGTCGGTGCTGCAT
>WTHG01000485.1 GCA_011523245.1 Verrucomicrobiales bacterium
GGGTACGATCTCATGGTGCTGGCCTTCCAGACGGACGTCACGCGCGTGGCTACCTTCAGCCTCGGCGGCGAGGGTGATGCCTTCGCCATTCCGGAAATCGGCATCACCGAGTCCCGCCATCAACTCAGCCACCATGGCGGTGATGAAGGCTACATGGAGAAGCTAACCAATTACGACACGTTCGCCATTGAGCAGTTCGGCTATTTCCTCACGCGTCTTGCCGAAACCAAAGATCTCAACGGCAAACCGCTCCTTGGTTCCACGATGTCCCTGTTTGGCAGCGGCATGTCCTACGGTCACAGCCATGGCAATGCCAACCTGCCTCTCGTGCTGGCCGGCGGTACGGACCTCGGCCTGAAGCACGGTAGCCATCTCGATTTCAATCAGGGCCACTTCGACGGCTACACCCTCGATAAACCAGGCAACCATTACCGCCTCTGCAGCCGCCCCGCGAACACGGATGCCCACATGAGTAACCTGCTACTCCTTATGGCCCAAAAGATGGGCGTGGAGACGGACCAGTTTGGCGACAGTAACAAAGTGATCTCGCTATGATTTGCCGCCAATCCACCTTCGGATTTGCCGCGCTGGTTTTCAGCGCGGCCTTTTTTGTGTTGCCTGCTTTATCCGAGGAAAAACCGTTCCGCCCTCAAGCCGGCCAGTTTCCACCACTGGATAAAGCGCACGCCTATCGGGGCGAACTGATCTTTGTCGATCATGCCAACCGGCGCGGTAGCATTCGCGTGCAAGGCGATGGCAAATTTTACCGCAACGATCCCCACCCTTTTGCCATGCTGCCCTACGGAATCATTCGGTATCACGGCGCACCGGCGGCACTTCGCGATATCCCGATTGGCACAGTCCTCCATGTTCGAGGCTTTCTTCCGCCGGACCCAAAAACTTCCGCCGTGCCGGTATTGCCGGTGAACAATAAGGAGAAGGACGCGGGCCATTATCGCGGCACCGGTATTTTCCCCGCCGAAAACCACGTGCTTCTGCTCGAAGATGAACCGAGCCATTGCCTTCGGGAAGGCAAGATGTGGAAACTGAATCAACTCCGAATACAAAATAATCAAGGTACGATCAGTGCCTCCCGGGAGCCAAAACAAGGTGACGCCAAAAAAGGGAAGTCGGAAGAGATGACCTTTGATGCGGCCACCCGTATCTGGCGTGGTCGTGAGCGCATTCGGGTCGCGGATTTAGTGGCCGAAAAAAAGTGGCCGCCCAGTGGCACGAAAAACCTCGATGGACAAGCCGTTCTGCTCGGGATCACTTGGAGACCCAGTCCCGGGGACGGATTGAGTGGAGTGTTCACCCGCTTTCATATTTCGGACATTTGGCTGGACGACGCGTCCATTCAAAACGCCGCCCATTTTCAAACCGAGACGCACAAGGCCTTTATCCGCAGCCGCTGGATGCCGGCTTGGATTGATTCTGTTAAGTACGAAAAATTTGGTCGTGCGACCGCCACCGCAACGCTCTTCGGCGGAATGGATTCTTCCCTCTACAATGATTTTAAAAAAGGCATCGGGGCGCAAATCAACGGGGCCGAAAACACTTTGAAGCACACTGCCGGCCACTACGGACCGGGCCACATGGCATCCAACGGCACGATCCAGGATGTCACTCGCGATACCGGCGACATTCCGCTCGGCAGCAGCGGTATCCGTATCCGGTTTGAAACTGACCTAGTCATCGAGGGTATCCGCCCCGGCAGAGTCATCCGGGTGCGTCCCCAAAGCTGGCCGAAAATGCAGGTGCCGCGCGAAGAGTATTTGTTCGAAAACACTCCCAAGAATCGATTTCCCACTCCGGCAATCTTCCCAAAATATTGAACTTAAAGAATCCCTTGATGACCCAATTCATTTTTCCCCGTCGGCTTGCGCTTTGGCTGCTTGGTGTTGGTTGCATGGTTTCCCATGCTTTCGCCGAAGACGATATCTTCCGACCGAAAGCGGGTCAGTTCCCTCCATTGGCAAAGGCGCATGCCTTCCAAGGTGAACTCACCTTTGTCGATTCCCCCAACCGCCGGGGCAGTCTTCGTATCCAGG
>WTHG01000128.1 GCA_011523245.1 Verrucomicrobiales bacterium
ACTCTATTGAATAAATATATGTGCCAAGATGAAAAGCCAGTGAAAAAACTGTCAACCAACTGACTTGGACAGATTGACCATTAGCATTACCATATGCCGCCCAATAAACAACAGGCCGTTTTCTAGAGGAGACATCTCAATTTCTTAACTTAAATCTATGCCTGATATCGTGGGACATTTGGTGGACATCCACCAATATCAAAAAACCCAGTTCCCTGCCTATGGCGGGCAATACTGGTTTTTAGTTGAGTCTTTAATATTGGGTTTCATCCTCTGCTTTCGCTTAATCCCCCACACCACCGATCTAATGGTTAATGCCTCAGCAGGTTTGGCGGCAAAGTATTTTGGGAATAAAAGTCGCACACTGGTAATCAACGCCAGCACTAACAATCCTGAATTGGTTAACATGGTGGCCGCCTTTTGTATGCGCAAAGCCGGTGGCGTGGCCAACCCGCTTGGCTCCAATCTGGCGAACATTTACCTGATGTATCTTGTGGCGCCGTTGTTTGTGGTGATGCGCTGGAAACTCAAGGGCGATACCGAGCGACTGCAGCGGTTCAAGGAGTTGATCCGGACCGAACGCAAGTTGATATACCAACACCTCGGCATGGCGTTCCTGATGTTCGCGTTTTCCATTGCCGGCTTTTGGGTGCTCACGGCTAGCCACCCGTTTGGCGGGCTCACCGAAGGCGTCCAGATTCAGCCCGGCTCATTCCTGATCGCCGCAGCGGTGATTTGCGTCATTGGGATTGTCGCGTTTCAATACTGGAATAAGCGCCTACAGGAACGGGACCCGGAACTGTTCGAGGCCATCGATGACGAGGAACACACCGAAAGCTGGGGCCAATTCATCGGGGGCACCATCGGTTTGGTGCTCAGTTCCTTTGCGGTCAACTGGCTCTTCCTTGCGTGGACGGAGATTTATCAAGCCCACCTCACCGTGGTCTTGGGCGCCGCCATTTTCACCGGCCTGCATTACTTTGTCGGCGCCCTCATCACCTCGCTGCCGGAGATGAACGTGGCTGTCGAGGGCTATTCCAAAGCCACCCGTGCTGATCTCAACACCGCCTTGAGCGCTGCCAGCGTGTCCAACATGACCAACCTCGCCATTGCTGTGCTGGGTATCCTAATGATCATCGTGCTCCGTGCCGTCGGCGTGGAGCTGGGACTATAACGGCAACATGAACCCCACCCTCACCCAACAATCCACCACTGATCCCGCGCAGATTTTGCGTTATCGCGACCGGCAATATGCGGCGGAGTTGCTGGCGTCGGCGATTGTGCATTTGGATTTATTTTCGTGGTTGAAGGAAAATGCCAGTGTCAACACAGAAGCCTTGCGGACACATTTTGATTTTGCGGAACGGCCGGCGGATGTGTTGCTCACCTTGTGCCGGGCAAATGGCTTCATTGTTACGCACGACGACCAGCATTCGCTCACGGCACTAGCCGAAGAGTTTTTGTGCGGCGATTCGCCATGGAATCTGCGGCCCTATTACACGCCGATTCAAGACACGCAAATCACCCAGGATTTCCTCACCGTCCTGCGCACCGGCAAACCAGCCAACTGGCAGGCGCAGGAGGAGGGTAGTGACTGGCACGCCTCAATGCTGGATGAAGATTTCGCGCGGGGTTTTACGGAGCTCATGAACTGCCGTGGGCTCGCCTTCGGCCAGAAACTGGCTGCGGCCCTGGAGCCTCAACTTGCCTCCAAAAAACGCCTGCTCGATGTCGGCGGCGGCTCGGGCATTTACGCCAGCACCATGCTCGCCGCGCAGCCGCAACTCACCGGAGCCGTACTTGAGCAACCGCCGGTGGACGCCATTGCCCGTGAGGAGATCGCCCAGCACGGCCTTCAGAAACGGCTGGAGGTCATCAGCACTGACATGTTTGAGAGCAACTGGCCCGCGTGTGACGTCCTGCTCTTATCCAACGTGCTGCACGACTGGGATTTCCCCGAGGTCCGCACCCTTTGCGCCAAGGCCGCTGGGGCGTTGGAGACCGGGGGTCTTCTGATCATTCACGAAGCCTTTATCCGTGACGACAAAACCGGTCCCCTGCCCGTCGCCGAATATTCCGCCCTGCTCATGAATATTTGCCAGGGCAAATGCTACACGTCTGCGGAGTACGGCGGCATTTTGGCAGAACTGGATTTCGAGGTCGGCCCCTATATGGATACCATCGCCGATCGCGGCTACATGACCGCGGTGAAACGGTAGCTCTTAATTTACTTAACCTCGAGCAAGGTGGAACTTGCTCCTCCCATTCTGCCACGGCACACTTTGGCCATGCGGTATTTTCTTTTTTCACTTTGCTGCGCGGGCGTGGTGTCCGCGGCGGACTTAAGCAAGTTGCCGGTGCTGTTCACCGAAGATTTCGAGAAGGGCCACGGGCGTTGGGAGACAACGGACGCAGAATCATGGACGCATCGGAAGGTGAACGGCAATCAGGTGTTTGGCATCAATCGGCGCAGCAGCAAATACCGACCTAAGGTACGCAGCCCGCATCATATTGCGTTGATCAAGGACGTGCAGGTGGCGGATTTCGTGCTAACCTTTCGTGTGAAGAGCACCAAGGATACCGGCGGTCACCGCGATTGCTGCATATTCTTCAACTGGCAGGATCCGCAGAATTTTTACTACGTGCACCTCGGCGCGCGTCCGGATCCGCATAGCGGGCAAATCATGATCGTCAAAAACGCCCCCCGCAAGGCGATGACCAACAACAAAAATGATACACCGTGGAAAAACGAGACCTGGCACATGGTGAAGCTTGTCCGTGACTCAAAGGCCGGCACGATCACCGTTTATTTTGACGATCTAACCAAGCCGCACATGCAGGTAAGCGACAAGACCTTTGGCAAAGGCCGCATCGGCATCGGATCGTTTGATGACATGAACGACTTCGATGATATCCACCTGCGAGGACGCTAGAGGTTGCGGCACAAAAAATAAGTCGGCGGGATTGTCCGTGCTCCGATTTGCAGGCATAGTAAGCGGCATGTTTTCACGGTTATATTGCCTTTTGGCTGGCTGGGTTTTGGTATTGGGCCCGGCCCATGCCGCTTCACCGGAGCTTTCCATTCCCCTGCGCCCCAACGTAGTACTGATCTTTGTCGACGACCTCGGCTATGGGGACCTCACCTGTTACGGCAACACCAAGATCAAAACACCACATCTCGACCGGTTGGCAAAAGAGGGTCAGCGTTGGACCAGTTTTTATTCGTCGGGTTCGACCTGCGTTCCCAGTCGCACAGGATTGATGAGCGGAAGACATCCGGCGTTGGTCGGCAAACAAAGACTCTCGGCCGCCCCGGAGAAACTCATGCCGGCAATGTTCAAGCGGCAGGGATATGCCACCGCCATTTTGGGAAAATGGCACTTGGCCGGTTACCCCAAAGATTTTACGCAAAGCCCCATGCACCCTCTGGAGTGCGGCTTCGATTATCACTTCGGCACGCCCGGCAGCAACGATGTGCCAGCACCGCCTGGCAAACGCCAGACGCGCGAGGTGTTTGACCAATGCACCAAGTTTAGCTTTCCCGTGCCGCTCATTCGCGGCCGCAAGGTAGTGGAGCATCCAACCAATCAGGAACTGCTCACGCGCCGCTACACGGCAGAGGCTGTGAAATGGATTCGCACTCCGCGGGACAAGCCGTTCTTCCTGTACCTCGCTCACAACATGCCGCACGCGCCAATCTTTGCGTCCAAACAATTTCAGGGCAGCAGCGACGGCGGACGGTACGGAGATGTGATCGAGGAAATCGACTGGTCCGTCGGCCGGGTCATGGCAGCCCTCAAGCTGGCCAAGCTTGATACCAACACACTCGTCATCTTCACCAGCGACAACGGTCCATGGAGTATGTTCGGCCCGCACGGCGGTACCGCCGGACCATTGCGCGGCGAGAAAGGCACCTCATGGGAAGGCGGCTATCGCGTGCCAGGCATCTTTCATTGGCCCGGCAAAATCAAACCCGCCACCGTGCCAGGCATGGCAGCCAATCTCGATCTCTACGCCACCTTTGCCACGCTCACCGGCGGCCAGCAGCCACGAGAGCTGCCCGGCTATCGGTCGCTTGATCTCACCGAGACCCTCCTGCGAGGCAAGCCCAGCCCGCGAACACAATGGCTCTTTGCCGGCAGCGCAAAAGCCTTTCGCTCAGGTGATTATAAAATCCATCTCAGCACCAAGGATCGTTCCTCTCATCCCGACACTCGCCAACGTGAGCCCGCCATCCAGCACGCGAACCCGCTTCTCTTCAACCTTGGCCGTGATCTGGGCGAACGCACTGATCTGTCCGACCGCCATCCGGAGATCATCCAGCGGCTGCAAACCGAAATGAAAAAATTTTAATTTATTATGAACGCACAAGAACTACACGTCATTCAGGCACTGGAAAAAGCCGGCGCAACCGAACATCTAACTGATCGCGAAAAACACCTCATCGGCCTCGCCGTTACCATCACACGCGGCTGCGGTTTTTGCTCCGGTGGCCGCACGGAGAAGGCGCTGGCCGACGGGGTTAGCCAGGAAACATTGCAGGCCACCACGGACCTGGTGGCTGCAGTGAATGCCGGCGTCGCCGTGCGCACCATGCTGCTCGGACTGGAGGGATTGAAGTGTGACGGACCGGAGTGCGCCTAGCTATGGCGATCCCTCCCTCCCTCCAGCTCGGTTTTGTTTCCGCAATCGTGCCGGAGCTTTCGCTGGCTGAAGTATTGGCCTTTGCCAAGGCGCAGCGGTTTGCCTGCGTGGAGGCGATGTGCTGGCCACGCGGCAAGGCGGAGCGCAAGTATGCCGGTATCACGCACGTGGAGGTGGAGCGCTTCACCGCGGCCCAGGCCGACGAGGTGCATGCGCTGTGCGCTCAGCATGGGGTAAATTTGTCGGCCCTAGGCTATTACCCTAACCCGCTGGATCCCGATCGCAAAATGGCACGGGCAGCCGTGACGCATCTCAAAAAGGTGATCAAGGCAGCCTCAGTGCTGGGGCTCGATACGGTAAATACCTTTGTCGGCCGCGACTGGACGCAGAGTGTGGATGCCAACTGGCCGCGCTTTCTCAAGACGTGGCGGCCATTGGTAGCTTTTGCGGAGGATCACGGCGTGCGGATTGGTATTGAAAATTGCCCGATGTATTTCACCGGCGACGAATGGCCCGGCGGCAAAAACCTCTTCACCACGCCGGTGATCTGGCGCCGAGCGTTCAACGATATTGACAGCGATGCCTTTGGGCTCAACTACGATCCCTCGCATTTCGTACTGCAGCACATGGATCCGGCCAGTCCGTTGAAGGAATTTCAGGAAAAGATTTTCCATTTTCACGCCAAGGACGTGAAGCTCCGCCGCGATCGACTGGATGAGGTGGGGGTGTTTGCCCATCCGTTGGAATGGCATCAACCGCGCATCCCCGGCTACGGCGAGATGAATTGGGGCGCGTTCCTCGGCGACCTAATGGAGACCACCTACCGTGGCCCCGTGTGTATCGAAGTGGAGGACGATACCTTTGGCAAAACCCTGCGCGGCCGGCAGGAGGCCTTGATCGTCGCCGGCAATCTCCTTCGACCTTACTTCGCCACATAGATTTATAAAAAACCATGAAAAAAATTGTTTCTCTCATCCTCTTAACCATTTCATGGAGCCTTACTGCAGCGACTCAACCTAATATTGTCATTATGCTCGCCGACGATCTAGGTGCCGGTGATCTCAGTTGCTATGGAAGTCCGGAAAATAAAACACCTCATCTGGATCAACTCGCTAAAGATGGCCTGCAATTCAGTGATTTCTACGCGGCCAGCGCAGTGTGTTCGCCATCGCGAGCGGCGTTACAGACAGGCCGATTTTCCGTGCGCGCCGGAGTCTACAGCTGGGTGGCCACTTCACAAAAAATGCATTTGCGAGTTGAGGAAACCACGATTGCCGAACTCCTCAAGGCCGGTGGCTACGCGACTGCACACGTGGGCAAATGGCATCTCGGCTACGGGCTCACTGATGACGTTCCAGGCCCCGACCCCGGAGATCACGGCTACGACTATTGGTTGGCAACAGGCAACAACGCCCATCCTTCCCACCGCAACCCAAACAATTTTGTCCGGAACGGCAAGGCACTTGGAGAGGTCAAGGGTTACTCCTGTCAAATCGTTGCTGATGAAGCCATCAATTGGCTCGACCAGCATCGCAATAAGAAGAAGCCTTTTTTCCTCAACGTTTGCTTTCACGAACCTCATCAACGCGTAGCTTCGCCGCCCGAGTTGGCCGCCCGCCATCCCGATGTAAAGCAACCCGAGTACTACGGCTGTATTGAAAATATGGACGATGCCGCCGGACGCATCCTCAAAAAGCTGAACACCCTCGGCGTGGCAGACAATACACTGGTCATTTTCACCTCAGATAATGGCAGCTACCGCACCGACCGGGCCAATAACCGCAATCTCAAGGGGCGCAAAACCCAACTCTGGGAAGGCGGTATCCGCGCGCCAGGCATCATCCGCTGGCCCGGCAGGATCAAACCCGGCACACGCAGTGATGTTCCCGCTGGGCTTGTCGATCTCTTACCCAGCTCCTGTGCCGCGGCAGGCGTCCCCTTGCCCAAAAATGTCACACTCGATGGCACAAGCCTGCTGCCCTTATTTGAAACCGGTAAACTTGTGCGCCCCAAGCCACTCTATTGGTTCTACAATCCCTCGCGCCCAGTCTGTGTCATCCGCGATGGCAACTGGTGTTTGTTGGCGGATCCGGAAATTGATCTACCCCGCCAAAACATGTTTCTGGAACGGTTCATCGGTGACATCAAGAAGACCGGTTTCAAAAACTATCGGCTACACAACCTCCGCACTGACGCTGCCCAAGAGATCGATCTTTCCGAAAAGGAACCCGAACGCTTCGCCAAAATGAAAGCGCAAATGCTGAAGCTGCACCGTGATGTGATGGACGAAGCGTTCGACTGGCGGAGCTTGAAGTAGATCACTTCCGTCCGCGCACAGTCCAGTTTGGATCGGGCGTATGCATTTTGTCCATCAGGTTGGCTGCATGGCGGGCAAGGTCCGGCCGGCGTTCGGCGTAGTTACGTTTTTCACCAGCATCGTTGGACATGTCGTACAGTTCAATCGGGCCGGTGAACATCGGCTTACGAATGGCTTTCCATTTACCGAACCGCACAGCCTGCGCAGAGCCGCGTTCATAAAATTCCCAATACATCTCGTGCTCGCGTTTCCATTGTTTTTCGCGTGGCTTACCGTGAAGCGGCCCGGCAAAACTGTCGCTGTCGATATCCGCCGGTGCCTTGGCCTTGGCCAGTTCGGCAAAAGTGGCCATGAAATCGCCGAAGTACCAGTGGGCATCATCTGCGCCGCCGGCCTTAATAGTGCCGGGCCACCACGCGATGGTCGGCACGCGAATGCCGCCCTCGGTCAGGTCGCGTTTCATGCCGCGCAAGGGGCCATTGGAATCAAAGTAATCGGCCAAATGCCCACCTTCCTGATGCGGGCCGTTGTCGGAGGTGAAAATCACCAACGTGTTGTCGGCGATCTTTAATTCGCGCAACAGGTCGATGATGCGGCCGGTGTCGCGGTCGATGTTTTGGATCATCTTGGCAAAGCCCTTCTCCGGCGCCGGCCAGCCCTTATTCGCAAACTCGCCGAGGTCATGCACTTCCATGCCGGCGTTGCCGGCCTCATTGTTCGCGTGCGGGATGTTGAGCGCGTAATATAGGAAAAACGGTCGCTCGTGATTTTCGCGGATGAATTTCAACGCATCGGCGGTAAACAAATCGGGCGCGTAGTCCACACGCTTCACCGCCACGCCGCGGCCTGCCTTCGGTTGCTTGGGGTTCTGAAAAGCCTTCCAACGCGGCGCCATTTCGTTGCGCAGCTTTTCCACCTTGCCGTTGCGAATGAGGAATTCCGGATAAAAATTATGCGCGTGCCACATGTTGACGTACCCATAAAAATGATCGAATCCCACATCGTTGGGGTTCGTAAAATTATCCGGCGTCCCCACGCCCCATTTGCCGATGCACGCCGTGCGATAGCCCGCACCTTTGAGCATT
>WTHG01000363.1 GCA_011523245.1 Verrucomicrobiales bacterium
CCTTTAACGCCAAGGCCGCCGGTTGGAAGACCGGACTGCAACCCTTCGGCCAGCTCGACGGCAAATTGGCGCCGCTCAGCGAATCCTGCACGGCCCCCTTCTGCGGTTGCGGCCATGCGCCAAAGACACTTTGGGAAAAGGAAGTTTTGCTGATGCGCGCCACCGTTAAAGTGCCGCCGCTGAAGCCCGGTCATCGCTATCGCATTCTCGTCGGCGGCAGTGCCCATGTGAATTCCGGCGACGGCTTTGCCCTCTGGGCCAACGGTAAGCTTCTTGCTGAATCCAAGCTCGGGGTCCACGTCCGCCAAGGCGGTCAGCCGCGCGGGGCTTATATTTACAATGACGCCAAGAAAATCTTCAAAGGGGGCAAGGTCACCTTGGCGGTCATGAGTTTTTTGCGCGTCAACCATCCTCGCCACGGTGTTCAGCCACCCAAGGGCTTTCTCAGTCTAAAGCTTGAGGAACTGAAATTGCCGCCATTGAAATAGTGACGGAACGGCAGCCTTCGCTCAAAGTTCACGGAAACGCACTATGACCTGTTTGAAATTCATTACGGCGCTGCTGGGCGGCACAGTCTGGTTGACGGCAGTGGAACCGGGAGCGTTGACGGTTTCGAAGGAGGCTGCGGCGGTTCTGGAGGCGCATTGTCTGGATTGTCATGATGCGGACACGCAAAAGGGCGAGGTGCGGCTGGATGCGTTGGGCGGCATGGCGTTAGAGGCACGGTTGGATTTGCTGAACCGGGTGCAGGAGCAGTTGTTCCTCAAGGAAATGCCGCCGAAGAAAAAGGCGCAACCGAGTGAGGTGGAACGGACGGTGTTGGCAGGCTGGGTGCGTGGCGAATTACGGAAGCATGGCGCTTCGAAGCTGGAGGAAAAGCTGCGTTATCCGAGTTACGGCAATTATGTCGATCACGAGAAACTCTTTAGCGGCGAGGTGAAGGCCAAGGCTTGGTCGCCGGCTCGGCGGTGGTTGGTAAGCCCTCAGATTTTTCATCAACGCGTGATGGATGTGTTCCGACTGGAGGGGCGCGAGCGACAGGGTTTTGTCACGCGGAAGTTTTTTGGGGTCACCAATCCTTTCATGCTGCCCGATCATTCGGGCGTGCGCGATTATGACATTACCACGCTGGATGGGGGGCATCTGCTGGTGATGCTTAGTAACGCCAAATGGATTGCCGGCAAACAGATTTTTGCGGCGCAACTCAAGACTCCGAAAAAGGACGCGCTGTTAGCGGGGTTGAACACGCAGGACCGGTGGTATCCACGGATAACGCCGCCAGCCTTCGAGGTGATCGTGCTCAAGGACGGGCCGCCGACCGAGGTCGAGATGGAGGCGGCGATTCAGCAGCAGTTCGAATGCGTGCTCCAAAGGGAAGCGTCTGCGGCAGAGGTTAAAAAATATCTGACGTTGCTGCGTTCGTCGATCGAACTGGGAGGCAACACTGCAGGGTTACAGCAGATGCTCACGACGGTGCTGTTGGAATCGGAATTCCTGTATCGGAAGGAGTTCGGCGATGGAAAGGTCGATGCGCAGGGCCGAGCGAAACTAACGCCGCACGAAGCGGCTCGGGCTATCGCCTATGCGCTGGGTGATCGCGGGCCGGATGCGGTGCTTCGGCAGGCGGCCGCGAGTGGGAAGCTTGCCACTCAGGAAGATTTCCGGCGCGAAGTGACGCGCTTGTTGGAGGACGACACTTTGTTTGCCGGGCCGGTTGATCCCAGTCTCAACGGCAAAAACATGCGCACGCATGAGAGCACACACCCCAAACAGGTACGTTTCTTCCGGGAATTTTTTGGGTACCCCAACGCCATCAAGATTTTCAAGGATGTGCCGCGCAGTGACGGCTATTGGCAAAACCCCTCCCGTGGCACGGCTGGGACACCCGGGTTTTTGGTCAAGGAAGCCGACCGGATCGTCGACCGGCATCTTCAGCAGGATCAGGATGTCTTCCGGCGACTGCTCACTACGGAGGAATTTTTCGTGTACCACGACAAGGACAACGAGACGGGTCGAAAGGTCATCAAGGAATGGACTGAGGTTTACCAC
>WTHG01000419.1 GCA_011523245.1 Verrucomicrobiales bacterium
GGTCGTTGTCGCGCAGGTTTTCGCCGACGATCATGCCTTTGTAGACCTTGTCACCGGGCACGACCATCAGCTTGCCGCGGTTTTGCAGCTGGTCGAGCGCGAAGGCGGTCACGTCGCCGTCTTCCATGCTCACGAGCATGCCGTTTCGGCGGGTGGGGATTTCACCGGCTTCGGCGGCATACTCATGAAAAAGATGGCTCATCAACCCCTCGCCGCGTGTGAGGTTGAGCAATTCCACTTCGAAGCCGATGAGCCCGCGCGTTGGGCCAAGTGCCTCGATGGTCATGCGATCGCCGGCGGGGGCCATGTCCGCCACGGTGGCCTTGCGATTGGCGAGGGCTTCCATCACATCGCCCACCGCGTCTTCGGGTACTTCCAGGAAAATCTTCTCCATCGGCTCCAGCCATTGACCGGATTCGTCCTGATGCTTCAATACCTCGGGTCGGCTCACGAGCACTTCGTAGCCTTCGCGTCGCATTTGCTCGACCAGCACGGCGATCTGCATACTGCCGCGGCCGGTGACGTGGAACACTGTGCTCACGTCAGTTTGGGCAACCTGCACGGAAACATTTGCGCGGCCTTCGCGCTCGAGCCGATCCCAGATCTGCCGCGCAGTGACCTTCTTGCCGTCCTGTCCGGCGAATGGGCCGTTGTTGACGGCGAAGGCCATTTTAATCGTCGGCGGGTCAATGGGCTTAAACGGCAGCGCGGGTCGTTCGGGATCGTCCACTAACGTCTCGCCAATGAGCACATCGGGCAGGCCGCTGATACCCACGATATCGCCCGCGTGCGCCTCCTCGATCTGGATTTGCTTCAGGCCTTCAAACTGAAACAGTGCCGTCACTTTGCCGATCGCCGTTTCGCGGTCGTCCTGCAAACTGTACAGCGGATCACCAAGGCGTATGGAGCCGCGGCGGATTTTGCCGAACGCAATGCGGCCGAGGTAATCGGAATAATCCACATTGGCCACGGCGAGTTGATAGCCATCGCCGGCCACGGCGCGCGGCGGCGGCACATGCTTGAGAATCATCTCGAACAGCGGCGTCATGTCGCCTCCCCGTACGTTGGGATCGTGCGTGGCGTAGCCGTCCTTGGCGCTGGCGTACACATAGGGGAAATCCAGCTGTTCCTCGGTGGCGTCCAGCGCGAAGAAAAGTTCAAGTACCTGATCATGCACCCAGTCCGGTCTAGCGTGGTCGCGATCGATTTTGTTGATCACCACAATCGGCCGCGCGCCGCTCTCCAGCGCCTTGCGCAACACAAAACGCGTTTGTGCCTGCGGGCCGTCCTTGGCATCCACCAGCAGCAGCACGCCATCGATCATGCTCAATGAGCGCTCCACCTCGCCGCCAAAATCCGCGTGGCCCGGCGTGTCCACAATGTTGATGTGATGATCGCGATACTGAAACGCCGCGTTCTTGGCCTTGATGGTGATGCCCTTCTCGCGCTCGAGATCCATGGAATCCATGATGCGCTCTTCCTGCGCGATGGCCTGATTGGCGCGGAAGGTGCCTGATTGCTTGAGCAGACAATCCACCAGCGTGGTTTTCCCGTGATCCACGTGCGCAATAATGGCGATGTTTCGGATATGTTCCATGCGTTCCCCTCCCGGAGAGCCGCGCACTATGCCCGTTTGCGGATGGAAAACAAGAAACTTCAACAACAGATTGGATGGATTTCGGTGGCCACGAATCCGCGAGGGCTTATAGTTCGCACATGAAACTATTCGTGGCTTACTTCTCATTTTCGACATTGTTCCTGAGCAATTTCCTGACGGCGGACAACTGGCCGGCTTGGCGTGGGCCGAATGAAAACGGCAGTGCCACGGGGGGTACGTATCCTGTACAGTTGACCGACGAAGCGAAATGGGAATGGCGCATTGCCCTGCCAGGCAAAGGCTGCTCCACGCCGGTGGTATGGGAGGATCACATTGTGGTCACCGCCCCGGTCGATGGACAGGACGCCTTGCTGGCTTATGATTGGAAAGGTAAGGAGCGTTGGCGGGCTGCTTTTGGCAAGGAAAACGCCGGTCGGCATCGGAATGGCTCAGGCAGCAATTCGTCAGCCGTGACGGATGGCCAGGCGTTTTATGTTTTCTTCAAAAGTAAGACAATCGCCGCAGTGGATTTTGCCGGTAAAATTTTATGGCAACACAACCTGAACCCTTTTGGCCGCGACACCTTGTATTGGGATTTTGGCACATCACCGGTGCTCACCGAAAAACACGTGGTGATGGCGCTGATGCGCGAAGGCAATTCCTGGCTGTTGGCGTACGACAAGAAGACTGGCAAGCTGGCTTGGAAAGTGGAGCGCAATTATAAAACCCCGCGCGAAGGCGATCACAGCTACTCGACACCGCTGGTGATTCAACATGCTGGTCGCGAGGCGTTATTGGTGTGGGGCGCGGAACGCCTGACGGCGCATGATGCAGCCAATGGCAAAATCCTCTGGAGCTGCGCGGGGTTTAATCCGCAAAAGAAAAACAACTGGGTGGTTGTTTCCTCGTTTGTGAAAGTGGGGAACATGGCGGTGGTGCCGTACGGTCGTGGCAGTAAACTGGCCGGCATTCGGCTGGGTGGAAAGGGGGATGTAACCGAATCCCACCGCGCTTGGGAAACCGAGGCTAGCAGCTTTGTGCCCACCCCGGCCGCCCATGGTGGTCGCGTGTACATCGTGCGGGACCGAGGCGAGGTGTTGTGCACTGATCCCAAAACGGGCCAGACTATTTGGCAGGGAGCCTTGCCGAAAGATCGCGCGAGCTATTACTCCAGTCCATCCATTGGCGATGGTAAACTGTATGCCGCCCGCGAAGACGGCACGGTGTATGTGGCGCAGATCGAGGGAGAGTTCAAAGTGCTTTCAGAAAACGTCATGGGCGAACGGATCATTGCCTCGCCCGTCCCGGTAAACAGCCGCCTGCTCCTCCGCGGAGAGAAGCACCTCTACTGCATTAAACCCTAAAGCCGGCCCGATTGCTGATTGAGATGCTTGGGTCGTGTAAGCCTGAAGGCTATTTCTCGTCCAATCGACCGGCGGCCCAGAGCAGGCCGCGGGCGACGTAACCGAGAAAGACGGGATCTTTGAAGGTCTCGTCCGAGTGACCGTAGGTCGTGCCGAAGACGCGGGCTTTGCCGTATTGATGGGTCCAAATCACCGTGTGCTCCTTGCCGTCGCGTTCGCTCTTGCTGGTGGCCAGCGCGGTGACGGTCGGCAGCTGCTTCTCCACGATGTACAGCTCATCCTTCGGTGTCTTCCAATCCTTCGGCATGCCCTCGAGGATGGGGTGCTTCACGAGCTGTTTCACGGGGTAGTTGGCCTTATGATCATGACGCTTGCTGGTGACTCCGAGAAAATCGCGCCAATCATCAAAGGTTGCCGCCCGATAGGTGTGCATCGCGCAATGGATCACCACTGCTGGCACACCGGCTTTGTGCACCTTGGTGATGCTTTGCACGTAGGCCTTGTTGTCGGTATTGGCGAAACATTCGTTGTGCACCACGACATCGTAGCCCTTGGCCCAGTCGGGGTTCTTGTAGAGCGGGATCATCGCCTTCGTGCCGCGGCCGCCTTCGTTGACGATCTTCCAGTCCACCTTCGCGTGCTTCGACACACCGGCGATCAGCGCCTGGCTCTGGAACACATAGTTGTGGCAGCAACCGCCGGTGATCAGCAGCGCCTTGATGGGTTTTTGTTTGCCCTCAGCGAGCAGGCTCAAGGAGCCAACTGCCAGAAGCGCGATAGAACGGATGAGTTGTTTCATGATTAATCGAATTTGCGTTTGCGATAGTCGCCAATGTTCGGCGCATCCTTATTGACCTCGGGGCCGAAGTAGCGCAGGAGCACGAGGGGCTTGGTGGCGCTGGTGTTTTCAAAATTGACGCCCGCCTTGGCACCGGCTTCGGTGCAGAAATATTCGTCCTCGGTCAGTTCGTGGAAACGGATCAGCTTGGGGCTATTGAGCGGTTGGCCGTTGATCGTGCCTTTGCCCTGCACGCAGGTGCCGCCCCACGCGCCTTTGTCGGTGATGGTGCACTTGGTGCCGGGGTCGACGGTCAATTCCTTGGCGGTAAAGAGCTGCTCTTTCTTGATGCGACCGTACACGATCCAGCGATCGACGTAGCCCTCGCTGCGGGTGTCGGCCACGGGGATGGGTTCAAGGTAATGGTTATCCTTGAAGTTCGGATCCACGTTGCCGGCCCAGTCGAGTTGGTCCACGATGAAATCCAGATCCCGATGCTTGCTCTTGGGCATGTTCTTCACAAGCATACTCCACGGCACTTCGCGGCCTTCGACGAGGTTTTGGTACATGCCGAATATATCGCTGCCCCACTGCGGTTCGTAGGTGCAGAGACTGCCCGGCGCGTGTAGCACGCAGGGCGGGATCAGCCAGCCGGTGCCGGTCTTGAGGCGATAGGCTTTGGAGAGATCAAGGATGCCGTTGTCGCCCTTATTCCAATCCTCCAGACACTTGCGCACCTGCGCCTTGGTCGTGCCGGGTTCGAGGCCCATGAAGGTGTACGGGAAATTGTTGCCCACACTGTTGTGTTGCGGCGGAAAATAATAGCTCTCCGGCTTGCCTTCCTGCTTCACCAGCTTGGCCTGCTTGGCGTTCTGATGCATGTGATGCGGAATGGGGCCCATGTTGTCGAAGAACTTTGAGAACACCGGCCACTTGCCGTACTTGTTCCAGATGCGTTTGCCGATGATGTCCGCGCCGCATTCGGCGATCGCATCACGCAGGGTGAACCGGTTGCGCCCGTGCACCACGTAGCTGAGGCCCTCGTCCGGCACGCGCCCTTCATTGGCCGCCTCGGTGGTGGAGCTAAACCAACGCTCATCAATCCCGCCGCGGTTCAGGCCGTAAGCGTAAGTGTCATCCGGATGCAGCTTCAGTCGCAGTCCCGGCTGCAGGAACTCGCGCGGCACCCACGCGGGCGCGAGCCGCAGCAAACCGCCAGTGGCCTCCAGTGCGGCGTCCACGTGCTTGCGGACATTTTTTTTGACCGTCTTGAGCTGCTTAACAGATTTTGGAGCGATAGCCACGTTGAGTCTTTCGCTTCAACGCCCCATTTCCTATTCCACCACCAACGTGCCCCACATGGTAAGGCCGTGGCCGGGGTAGGTGCAGATGTATTCATATTTGCCGGGCGTGGTTGGGGCCTTGAAGTAGAGTTTGTAGGTATTGCCGGTTAGTACGAGCGGCGTGGCGGCCAGCACCTTATCGCTATCGGGCACGAAGCTGTTGGCCATGCCGGCCGCGCCCATGGTGGCAGCAGCTGTAACGATCTCAATCCGGGATCCCGGCTTCACCAGCACGAGGTTGTGCATCATGGGCATGGGATCGTTGTTGGTGAAAGCGAGTTCCACGCCGGAGCCGGCTTTCACCTTGAGTTCAGCCTTATCGAATTTCATTTGCGGGGCCACGCCGACGGCGAGGCGGGTCTCGATCTCAAAGTCCGGCCCTTCCTTGAGAGGTTCGCTTTGGATTTTGGCGACCTCGGGTAGGAGCGCCTCGGGCACGTTGGCGATAGCTTCACTGCGGAAGTTTTTGAGGAAGCCTGCAAAACTGTTGCCGCCTTTGAAGCTTTCGGCTTTGCGGTACCAACGGAAGTATTCGAGCCACTGTTCGTTGGTCCAATGCTGCTTCAGATTGCGCAGTTCCTTGGCGTAATGGATCTGATCACGCTGCGGGGAGCTGGCGGCGGTAGCGGCAAAGGCGCGGGCGTAGCCGGCATTGCGCGCGAGCAGTTCGGGGCTCCAGTTGTGCTTGGATTGATCGCTGCTTTGCGACATGAGGGCGAGGGTTTTGGAGGCCGCATTGGGCGATTCCAGATACACGAGCAGCGTGCAGAGCTCATAGTTCAAGGCGGGGACCGGGGCGGGATATATGGCGTCGAGTTTCTTCTCCACAGTCGCGGCGACTTTGGGGTCCGGCTGGCCCATGCGAATGAAGGCGAGCTGATAGACGCGTAGCAATTCGGCTTTCTGGCCGAGATCCAGCTTTGCCCAATCCAGGCGGTTTAGGGCGGTGATGAGCTTGCTTTGCAGGGCCTTATCGCCATGGCGCGCGAGGGCGCACAGGGCGGTGAGGGAGGCTTGAGGATCTTTCTCGGCGAGCGCTTCGTCCTGCCACTCGGTGACAGGTTGATGCTCCACCGCCACGCGGGCGGCCCAGCGGATGTGGCGATCGGCATGGCCGAGATATTTCCAGGCCTTAACGACTGCCCCGGCCTGACGTTTGTGGAGAGATTCCAATTCCTGCCGTACTTGGCGAGTGTCGGCATGGGGGGACTGAGTCTTCACGGGGTCGGTGCTATCCTTGCCGGTGTAGGTGACGCGGTAGAGCGCGCTTTGGCCGCCGCGACCGCCCACAGTGAAATACATCGCGCCATCCTTCGGGTTGATCGCGGCATCGGTCATGCGCAGCTTTGAGCTGGCGACAAATTCCTCACGAGTGGCGGTGTACGAGGCGCCTTCAGCCGTTACGTGCATGGCGGACATCGTGCCATAGGTCCAGTCGAGACAGTAGATGGCTTTTTGATATTTGGCGGGAAATTTCGCGCCGAGACCGGAGACCACACCCACGGGTGAGCCCGGGCCGATGCCATAGGCGCCGGGTAGGCAATCCGGATACCATTGCGGCCATTTGCCGGTGCCGGTGCGCCACCCGAAATCGGCGCCGCTGGTGACGTGGTAAAAACGGGTGGGCCGATACCACGGCGTGCCGGCGTCCCATTCCATGTCCGAGTCATAGGCGAAGAGTTCGCCGTCGAGATTGAAGGCGAGGTCGTAAGTGTTACGGAAACCCATGGCGACGGTCTCCCAGTTCTTACCGTTCTTATCGAAACGAGCGATCCAGCCGCCGGGAGCTCGAATGTTGCGGGCGTGGCCTCGGGCATCGGGCAGACGCTTGAGCAGATGATCCTCACTCCAATTGGTGGGAGCTAGCGAATGGGCAAACTTGTCCTGAGGCAGGGGCGTCATATTGCCGGCCACCATGTAAATGTGCTGGCCATCCGGACTGAGCACCAGACCGTGTGGGCCGTGCTCGCCGCCGGCTCGCAGGGGCATGATGTGTTCGTCTTTATCAAACTGATCATCACCATTGGTATCGGTGAGACGATGGACGCCGGAAGCACCGCCACCATTGATGTTCACCCAGAGCGCGCCGTGGGCGTAGAGTAGACCCTGTGCACTGGAGATTCCGATGTTGAGCTTCTCCACCTTGATCTCCTCGCCGCGCGGGTCAATCCGGTACAAGCCTTTATTGCCCTGATCACTGGCAATCAGGCGGCCTTTGTCATCGGCGCAAATGGCCACCCACGATCCCTGCTCGCCTTTGGGCACGGTGTAGAGCAGATCAGCCTTGAAACCTTCGGCTACCTTGATCGCGCCGCCATCGCCGGGGGCATCGCTGCCGCGCGCCGCGCCGGTAAATACGTTGCCCCACGGGCCGTCGCCCATCTTGCCGGTGGCGATAGTCTTGCCCCAGTCGGATCCTTTGCCTGCTTTCCATTGGCCGAAAAAGGTGCGGGTTGCTTCCCAGGAGGTGTCGGTGACGAGCGTAGTTTTTTTGCCTTCCACGGTCACTTCCAGCTGAGCCACAAAACCAGCGATACCACCTTGATTGCGGCCTTCGACTGCGATGATGTTGTTACCTGACGTTAGCAGCTTGGTAATGTCTTTGGCGTATTTATTATTCCACTCATTGCCGGCGAGGGCGGGTTTGCCATTGATATGCGCGGAGAAGCCGTTGTCGCAGGTGGCGATCAGCTGAGCCTTTTGGATTTTGCCGTCGGGCAGGACAAAAGCTTTACGGAAGTAGACGGTTTCGTTTTTCTCGGATCGATCAGGCCAGATCCATTGCGGGGTTTGCGCAGAAGCCAACATCGGCGACAGCACTAGAAGAAAAAGTAAAATGCGTTTCATCATCAAATAGTGAAGAGGCAAACTGCTCTACCGGTTGAAATCGAGCAAGGCTTTTTGACATTGGAATCCCCCTGAATTTCATGCAGGGTGCGCCGCGAGCGACCG
>WTHG01000112.1 GCA_011523245.1 Verrucomicrobiales bacterium
TCGCGGGTATCGGCGCTGAAGGTGCTTTGCCAACTGCGTCCCATGCCGGATGCCGTGTCGGCTTCGGCGGGCATGACGTTCGAGTATTTCAGGCCCTTGTTTTTGCAATCATCGGCAAAAGCGGGGCATTGTTCGGTGAGTTTTTCCCATAGAATATCCGAGCGGCAGATGGGCGTGGCGCCTCCGGTTTCGGGTGCGGTTTGGCAGAAGAAGAACAGTTTGCTCGGGTAGATGGGGGTCTGCGCCATTTCGTGGTGCAGAAAGATGGTGACCTCGGGCGGCGCTTCGTTGGCGGAAAAGACGCGTTTGGTAAAGTTTAGGCGGTAGGCGTTGGAGAGCGAATCGGCGTAGGAAAAATTAGGGAAGCCAAACGCGCCGACGGCGGCATCGAAATCCTCCGGTGTGGCCAAAGGCAGGCCGCGCAGAAGCACGGCCCCGTGCGCGGCGGCTTGGGCGTCGAGGTCAGTGGCATTTTCTGTGATCCACGTGCAGGCGTCCTCTAGTGAATCGGCGGTTACCTCCAGCGCGAGCGGGAAGGGGGCTCCGTGATATTCGTGTTGGCCGAGGAGATTGAGAGGCCGGGAAACTGGGTTCATCCGAGCGTCCACGGTTTGCGGTGGGTCATTTGGGTCAGGAGTTTTTGGGCTTCGGCATCGCCGGTGACCTGTTCTTTTTTGGCGTCCCATTTCAGGGCGCGGCCAAGGGTGTTGGAGACATAGCCGAGATGACCGGGGGTAATGGAGCGGTGGGCGGTCTCGGCAGGGCAAATGGTCTCCTTACGACTCTTCACGCAGTCGAGAAAATTGCGCGTGTGGCCGGGAGACAGGTAGCCCTTGAAGGGGCCGGGGTTGAAATCCGGTTTGAGCAAGGCTGGCTTGGAGCAGGTGATCTTGCCGCGCGTCACGTGCACCCAGCCTTCGGTGCCGATGACCTTCATGCCCATGGTGTTGTGCGGGCCCATGCTGGTGCGGATGCCGCCGGCGTATTCGCAGTGCACTTCGTAATGCGGCGGGGCGTTGTAGGTCTTGGCCTTGGTTTGGGTGAAATTCTTGGCCTCCACGCGCGTGGGGCCTCCGCGGTCTTCGCCGAGGGCCCAGTGGCAAATATCGTTGTGATGACCAATCCAATCCATCAGCTGACCGCCGCCGTAGGCGAGGTGCCAACGCCAGTTGCGGTGGTGGCGGCTAAAGGTGTAATCAAGCAAGGGCGCGGGGCCGGTCCATAACTGGTAATCTTTGTGCTCCGAATAATCGCGGGCGGTGGTGTCGCCATTGTCGTTGTGTGTGCCACCGGGTAGGCCGACCTGCACTTCCTTGATGTCCCCGAGTAGTCCGTTGCGAACGATCTCCACTGCGAGCCGGAACCGATGATCGGAACGTTGCTGCGAGCCGGTTTGGAAAATAGCTTTGCGCTTCGCGACCTCGCGATAGACGGCTTGGCCTTCGGCGAAGAAATGGGTGACTGGTTTTTCGCAGTACACATCCTTGCCGTTGCGCAAAGCCTCTAGGGTCTGCACGGCGTGCCAGTGGTCGGGCGTACCGATGATGACGATGTCCAAATCCTTGCGCGCGCATAGTTCGCGGTAATCGGTGTAGTGCGCGCACGGCTTGGTCTTGTAACGGCGGCCCACCATTTCAGCGGCGGGCTTCCAGCCGTATGCGCGACCGGCGGTCTTATCGCGGAAATGGGTCTCATACGGGTCGCACACGCCAATCACCTGCGCATCTTGTTCGCCAAGAAACGAATTCATCACGCCCGTGCCGCGGCCGCCGGCACCAATGAGGCCGACCGTGAGGCGATTGCTGGGGGCGGCCTGAACGCGCCCAAGGACGGCGGCCGGCACGATGGCGATCGTGGCGGCGTTTTGGAGGAAGCGACGGCGAGTGAGGGTTTGTTTTTTCATGCGATTAAAGTTCCTTGATGCGGATGTTGCGCCAGCAGACGACGGTGACTTTCGTCGGTGCCCTGATTGCAACGTGCCCGTGGTACAGACGCAAGCAAAGATTCACCCCGCGGCCCGGGAAGGCGCGCGGGGTGAACGTGA
>WTHG01000143.1 GCA_011523245.1 Verrucomicrobiales bacterium
TTTTACAAATTCGCCGTAGGCCTTTTGGGCGGCGGCGCGCCAGCGGGTTTCCTGATCCTTGCTGACCTGCGGCGGGAAACTCTCCAGTGCCGGTTGTTCGCTGGGCGAAATGTGGAAACGGTAATCAAGTTTTTGCGTGTCGCCCTTCTTCAAATCCTTCTTGAAGAAAAAACCGAACCGGCCGTAGTTGCGCCAACTGAGTTCCTCCACCGGCTGGTTGGGGCTGTTGAATTGCGTGGCGCTGTACCAGTTGCCGCCGAGCTGGAATTGCAGGCGGTTCCATTTCCATTCCTTACTCAGAATTTTGCCATTGCCGGCGACCTTGCCTTGGGGCTCCCACAGGTAGCTGGTGAATTTCGTGCCCTTCTCCGCCACGGCCGTGTGCGCGCGGAAATGGCAACCCGCATGTTGCAGGTCGCCGCCCAGTGTCAGATCAGCTGCCGCGGTGAGTTCAGTGTGGAAATCCACCTGCGTGGTGGTCCCGGCCTTGGAGATTGTGAGCGTGCGGGTTTCATTGAGCAGAAGCGTGTCGCTATCCCCCACCTTGCCGGTGCGCCACTCGATGTCCGCCACGATGGTCACGCCGCTGTCGCTGGCCTTGGCGCTTTTGATTTCCTTCACGCGCATGATCTCGCCCTTGTGAATGTGCCACAGGTCATACGAGCCGCCGCCGGAGAGCACGCGCCAGCCAATGTAAATGCCGCGATGATGCGGGAACCGGCCGAAGTCCTTGCCGTCGGGCCCCACGCCGGGGTTGGTGAGTAGCTCGCCCTTCGCGCCGTACACGTGCAGGAACGGTTTCTTCTGCCCCTCGCCAAACACAAAGTGCGCCACCGGCTTGCCATCCTGCGCAATCGCCAGCCCCTTGCCGGGTGCATTCGGATTGGCGGCGGGTTTCACGGACCAGGCGGCCTGAACGGAAAGGGAGAGGAACAGCGAAAAGACAAGCAGTTGTTTCATGACAAAAGTGTGCGCCGATGATGCCTGCGCACCGCTGGCGGTCAAGCAGGATTGATGGCTCACGCGGAGCCGCGGAGAAATGAATTTGAATCTCCGCGTCTCCGCGACTCCGCGTCAGAATAAATTCGTTTGCAAATATCGAGCGGTTCGCAACCCTTGCGGGGATGACTTGGCGTGGGCCAATGTGGGTTTTGGTTTTGTGGGCCGTGTCGCTAAGCGCGGAGAATCCCAAGCTGTGGAGTTTGGCCCCATTGCAGTCGCCAAAGGTGCCGGCGGCCGGCGATTGGGGACGGACGCCGATTGATGGTTTCGTGCTGAGCAAGCTTCATGCGGCGAAGCTACAGCCCCAGCCTGAAGCTGACCGCTATACCTTGATCCGCCGGTTGACCCTCGGCCTCACCGGCCTGCCGCCGAAAGTAAATGAGATCAACCGGTTCATAGCCGATAAGGAACCCAAGGCCTACGAACGATTGGTGGAGCGGTTGCTTGAAAAGCCCGCTTACGGCGAGCGCTGGGGGCGGCATTGGCTGGATGTGGTGCGTTTTGGCGAGAGCAGCGGACAGCTGACCGTGAACGCTGACAAGCCGCGAGCCAATGTGTGGCGGTTTCGCGATGCGGTGATTCGCGCGCTCAATGAGGATGTGCCGTTCGATGCGTTTGTGCGGATGCATTTTGTGCCGGATGAAAAACACCGGGAGCTGGGGCAATTCATTCAGCTGGGGCCGCGCTTGCAGGATAATTCCAACCCGAATGACAAGCAGTTCCATCGGTTGGATGACATGGTGGCGACGACGGGCACGGCCTTTCTTGGCATTAGCTTTGGTTGCGCGCGGTGCCACGATCATCCGGTCGACCCGATGACGACTGAGGAATATTATCAACTCACCGCCACATTTTGGGATCAGGTCAAGGAAGCCCCGCAAGCGTCGAGAAAGCGGATCCCGCTGGAGATCACGGAACCGCGGGTGCTGCGCCGAGGCAGTTGGAGTTCGCCCGGAGCCAAGGTCAGCCCCGGTTTTCTCAAGGTGTTGTCGCGCAAGGAAGATTCCCATTGGCGTGGTCCGGTCGGAAGCGAACTGGCT
>WTHG01000021.1 GCA_011523245.1 Verrucomicrobiales bacterium
CTTCCAGTGGTGCGTCCGCGAGCGCCATTTGCTGCGCCTCCTGGCCGCCTGTCCACTGATCTTCTTCCCGCGAAGGGTCCTCGAGCGCCACCTGGTGCGCCTGGAGCTGGGCGTTGAGATCGTTCAACGCCGTCGTGGCGAGATGGCGAATCCCAGGTGCAAACCCAGCTCGGGCATGTTCAAGCGCTCGCTGAGCCCTGCTCGGCTCGGCGGCGCCGATGGCGGCGAGCGCCTCGACTGCATCAGGCAGCACCTCGGGGTCGGCGTTGTGGCGGCGCGCTATCCTTGCGACGAGCCGGGCCACGGCCTCCACGGCCTCTTGTTGCAAAGATTTATTCTCAGGATCTTTCGCCAAAGCCTCCTTAGCTTTGACTAGAGCGACCTGTGCCTCTTGCTTACGCTCCTGTGCCGCTTCTTCGTTTTTGACCGCATCCTTGCGTTTGTTTTCCGCTTCAACCGCATGAGCGGCCTCCTCGTTGCTGGAAGCGGAATCATCGAGATTTTTCTGGATACTGGCCTTTAAGGCATTGAGCTCCCGCTCGGCCTCCACCTTTTCGTCGCCAGTTGCTTTTTCCCACTTCGCTTGAGCCGCAGCCAATTCCTTGTTCACTCCGGGCTTGAGAATATTGACGGCAATCAATCCCACTGTCACAGCCAGCACGGTGGTGCACATGTAATACCCGACCGCCACGCCGCCTGGTTTACCTAGCTTACGCACATCGCCCAGCCCGAGAATGCCGCTCATCACGGAGGAGACCACCAAAGGCACCACCATCATCATGAGCAAGCTCAGAAAGATTTCGCCGCCAACATTAAATTTGACGGCAATTTCAGGAATGAAGAATCCTGCGCCAATCGCTGCTACGATGGCGCCAATGATATAGTAGGTCAGATTACCGTGACCGTCGGATTTTTTGTCGCTCATGAATTTCTCCAAGAAGCGTTGGGACTCTTACTATAGATAGCACCGGTGATAGAATCAACGATTATCAGTGTCGGCCACGTCATTGAGTTTCTCGAATTTCGAAACCAACAACGTATCTGCGATTAGTTGAAATAAATGAAACAGTACCAACGGTACGGCCCCATAGGGGTTGGAAGGGAAAAATTGACTCCAGATGTAAATGCCGTTGGGCAATGTCTTTTGCGAACCACAAAGGATCATCGCCGTCCGATCAGGCCAGGATAGCTTAAGCACCCCAGATACCAATGCCATCACCCCTAAAAGGATGATGTGCAACGCAACGCAAGCTATCAGAAACCGAAACAATAATTCCCCTCCCTGCCGTAGTTTATCAGCTCCCGAAGCAAAACCGGCGTACACGAACAATAAAATGATTAGTTGCGGCACAACTTTCAGGGCTGGCCGAATGGGTTTCGCGTGTTCCCACAATTTCGGGCGCAATAATTGCCCAATCAGAATAGGCAACAGTACGATTAAGAATAACCGCAATACCATGGTGCTCGTGTTGAATTGCACTGCGGTTCCGACCGTTCTTTCCAATATTAGCGGAGTCAAAAGGACGGTTAGCGAATTGGATAACAAGGTTACCACCAGAGCTAATTCTCGGTTCCCTCCAGCCATCATGGTCAACGCCAGTGCAGACGCCAATGTGCCGGCTTGCGCCGCCATAATCATCATAGCGGGCAGAAAATAAGGGTCCCCTTCCGGCTGCAACCAAAGCGCCAACCCGTACGCCGCTGCAGGGGCCAGCGCAAAGGTTGACAACAACACAGGTAAAATCGCCCGCCAATTAAACACCTGACGAACAAGGCTGGAGGCATCCATTGAAAACCCCGACACCCCCAACATGAGCCCCACAAACACAGGAATGATTTGCCCCTGCTCCTTGATATACAAACCCGGATTGGGCGCCCAGAGCCCCACAGGGATCAGGCAAAGCAATGCCACTAAAAACCAGTATCGTTTTACAAAAGCACCACTCATCGAACCCCCAACACGCGGTTCAGATCGCGCACTAACAGGGTCATGTTTGGTGGCCGCTTCTCAGGAATGAAATCAATGCATTTGAGAATTAGCTCCTCTAGTTTGATCGGAATATTTTCATTGAACTCCCGCGGCTTGCGAATCCGATAACGCGGGTTCAGCTGATTGGTGAGCATGGCCTTTTGTGTCTGCCCCTCAAATGGTTTCACGCCAGTAAGTAATTCGTACAGCGTCACGCCGTAGGCGTAAATGTCCGCACGTTGATCAAACTTCCAACCGTTCGTGAGTTCCGGCGACATGTAAAATGGAGTGCCCGATTTCTTTTGAATCTTCACCGGCTTATCAGGAATAACTTGCGCAGTATCAAAATCGCATAAATAGGTCATTCCGCCTCGGCTAATGATCACATTCTCTGGCTTCACATCCAGATGCATATAACCTGAATCATGCACATGGTTCAGCGCGGCGGCCAGTTCCACCAAAATGTCGCTGAGGATTTCACCCAGCCGCGCATCATCCCGCACCATCAATTCCCGCAGACACTGTCCTTCCACGTATTGCAGCACCTCAAACTCTCGGCCCTTTACTTCGCCCTGCCCCAAGTAGCCAACGACATTGGGGTGTGGCGGCATATTCTCCATTATCTGGCAGCCGCGCCGAAACAATTTAGGCCCCGAGGAACCGGCCCGGAAAGTATCGTGCATCACACGCAATGCTACCGGCTTGCCATCCGCGTTATTTGCCAACCAAATAGTCGCCAAACCCCCTTTGGCAATGCGCTCCAATAATCGGTAATCACCGAATTTTCTATTCTCAATTAGTTCGATAATCGTCCCTCTTGATTCGTCCTGGACCAATCGAACAATCCGATCGCTCTTCATTCAACAAAAATCGCTTGGCTCCAACCGCTCCAACGTGTACTGCCCCTTAGTGCGCAACACTGCAGCCATCGTCGTCTATCTGTTAATTGTATTTATTGGAGCCGCTTTAATGGCCCCCGTGACTTGGATGGCCGTGTTTTCGGATGTGCCCGCCCTAAGCTTCCTGAATTTCCTGGAGTCCCACGACGATTTCCATCGCTACTTCAACCGCTGCCTGATGATATTAGCCCTGCTTGGCCTTTGCGCACTGTGGCGAGTCACTAAAATCAAATCTTGGGCGGAACTCGGGTGGACAGATTTTTCTAATGCCAGAAAACCCATCACCATGGGGCTACTCATAGGTTTGGCTTCCCTGATGGCCGTGGCGGCTTTGGGATTGATTTTCGATGCCCGCGAATTCCGTCCGGCCCATCCGCTCGGGGAATGGGGCAAACATTGGATCAACACACTGGGCGCCGCCATCGCCGTGGGGGTCCTGGAAGAAACCCTGTTTCGGGGGATGCTCTTCGGCCTCTTGCGCCGCGATATGAATTGGCGTTGGGCAGCTGTATTCAGCGCCCTGCTCTTTGCCAGTGTCCATTTCATCGATCAGCGCCCCACCATTTCCGAGGTCACTTGGAACACCGGATTCACCGCGTTCCCTCAATTTATCCATGACTTTGCCAATGATCCACACTGGCCCGCGTACGCAGCCAACCTTTTCCTCGCTGGGCTTATTCTGGCGGGCGCCTTTCAACGAACGGGCAATCTCTTTGTTGCCATCGGCATCCACGCCGGCTGGATTATTGCCCTAAAAACCAATAGCTTCATCAGCTCCCCCATAAACACACACGTCTTCTGGGGAGACAACAAAACCAGCGACGGTTGGGTCGCAACCCCCTTGCTTGCGGCAATGGCATGGTATATTATGTACCATGATTCACAGCCTGTTGAGCCGGTGGATTGACGCAACACTGGCAATCGCTTATCCCGAGCGATGCCAGCTATGTGAGGTACACCCCGCAACCTCCCCGCAGGGTTTCGTCTGTCGGGCTTGTCAAAAAAAACTTCGCCCCACAAAGCCGCCTTGGTGCCTTCATTGTGGTCTTCCCATTGAGTCAAATCGAAACCTCGATTCTTCGTGCCTAAATTGCCGGGAAGCGAATTGGCAATTCCACCAAGCACGTTCAGTCTTCACAGCACAAGGACCGATCCGCGAAGCCATCCATCGATACAAGTATGATCAGGACGAGTTTTTTGAAGCGTTTCTGCGACAATGTTGCCGAAAAGGCAGGGCCCTCACTCCAGCAAATTACGACGCCTTGATTCCTATTCCGCTACACCCAACAAAAGAACGCGAACGCGGATTTAATCAAGCAACCCGGTTCGCCGCATTTTTCAGCGAAATATCCACAATACCGATCAAAGCAAACCTGTTGAAACGTATCCGTTTCACCGAAACCCAAACACACCTCCCCCGTTCCCAACGACTTCGCAACGTAAAGGGCTCATTCCATTGCCCCACTGGCTTGAATCGAAACCGGTTTTTGCTGATTGATGATGTGATGACCACCGGAGCCACAGCCAGCGCCGCGGCACTGGCCCTGAAAAAGGCCGGGGCACGACAAGTGGATGTACTCACATTGGCCCGTGCATTACCTTTTTAATTTTAGCTTGTGGACTGCACCAAATCCTCAGCATCATCCCCCTGCACGCTTAGTGCCAATTATGGCAGATATACCCAAAAAGACGCTTGGCTTGGAAACGGTGGAGCCAGCTGTCACGCCGGCCACTGATGTGGAGCCAGCGATCCAGAAAAATCCCGTCAGCCCTGGCACATCCAGAAAACGGGAAATCCCCCAAGGTCTCTGGACCAAGTGCCCTGAGTGCGAAGAAATGATCTTCGACAAGGATCTGGAGGAAAACCTCAAAGTCTGCCCACATTGCACTCATCATTTCCCAACCACCGCTTGGGGCCGCATTAATTCCCTCACTGAGGCAGATTTGTTTCAAGAGACCGAGGCAAATATGATCAGCGTGGATACGCTGGAATTCACCGGCACGGCGGCGTATGCCGACAAGCTGGAAAAACATAAGGAGAAAACCGGCCTCAAAGACGCCGTCATTACCGGCATCGGCCGCATGGGCGACCATGAGGTTGCCTTGGGGGTAATGGATTTTAATTTTCTAGGAGGCTCAATGGGCTCAGTCGTTGGTGAAAAGATCACACGGATCATCGAACTAGCCACCGAGCGGCGCCTGCCCGCAATCGTGATCAGCAGCAGCGGCGGCGCCCGCATGTACGAAGGCATGTTCAGCCTCATGCAGTTGGCCAAAACCAGCGCTGCTATCGCTTACCACGGGCGGCAAGGCCTACCATACCTAAGCGTTCTAACCCACCCGACCACCGCGGGGGTTATGGCCAGTTATGCCAGCTTGGGCGATTTAATAATCTCAGAGCCCAAAGCAATGATCGGCTTTGCGGGTCCGCGAGTCATTAAAGACACCACACAAAGCGAATTGCCCGAAGGCTTCCAAACTGCAGAATTTTTAATGGAACGCGGCCTGATTGATTCTATCATCGACCGAACCGAAATGAAGGCCAAGATCACCGAGTATCTTGATTATCTCTGCCTTAATTTGAAGAAGGACTAAAGCTTCGGCTTGAGCTTTTCGTAAATTAACTCAGAGGCACCTTTGTCGCCGAATGGTCCTACCCGAATGGAGATTTCCGTCTTCTCAGGGTTTCTCGCCTTAGCCTTAAAGACCACCCGACCAAAGTCCCCATCCGCCACCACCGTGCCGGTAAACGCCTTGGTTTCCTTCTTATCGATATTGAAATTGAGTTCCGTGCAAGTTTGCTCAATCGCCGCCAGCACCTGTTCCACCGGCTTGGCTGATTCCACTTCCAAGTCGCCGCGAATATAAGCGACTGTTCCGGCGCCGGCACCAACCGCCACCAGCCCGACACAGCCCGAATGTAGCCACAACATCCCCCCCGCCATAACAGCGGCCAATTTAGCCTTGAATTTCATATCTCCTCATTAATCGCGAATGCGATGTTTCTAAACTAGGCGGGTCAATCCCACCGGTCAAGCGGCGCAACCCCGACTTATTCACACCAGACTACTCTTGCCACGAACTTCCTCCAGTGCGACATTCGGGCAGTGGTGGCGGACAACAAACCCAAATCAATGTCCACGGAGAAAGCACGGCAAAAAACGCTGAATGTCCTGCAAATACTGCACTCCGACCCCGAACCTGTCTTCAATCAGCTAACCCAATTAGCTGCACACATCGCACATGTGCCTTTCGCGGTCATTAGTTTCACAGGCCCTAACGAACAGTGGTGCAAGGCCGAGTAGGGCTGGGCGCCCGGTTCCATTCCGCGAGATCAATCACCATGCGCCATCAGCGTGGAGCGCGGCACCCCAATCATCGCTGAAAACGCCTTGGAACACGAAGACATCCGCCATCTAACGCCCGTCACTGAGGGGGGCATTCGATTTTACGCCGGATTTCCCATCTCATCGAATAATCAAACGGTCGGAGCTTTATGTGTTGCCGGTCAAGAGGTGCATTCGCTAAATGATTCACAAATTTCATTACTCGAGAGCTTGGCTGCCCAAGCAGGCGTGCACGTAGAAAACCGACACCAAATCAATCTACTGAAAGAGGAAAACGCTGAGCTTCTCATCCAGGAACTCGGTGCGGAAATGGCTGAGGAAAAATACCGCAGTATTTTCGACCACGTTCAGGAAGGCATTTTTCAAACCACCGCAGATGGCGAGTTTATCTCGGCCAACCCAATGCTCGCGCGGATATATGGATTTGATTCCCCGGATGAGCTCATCAGCCTATTGAAGGATGTCTCCCGCGAATTATATGTAGACCCTCATCGACGCGAAGAATTTATTAAGATTATGACCGAGCGGGATGTGATCCATAATTTTGTTTCACAAGTCAAAAAACATGACGGCTCGCTAATCTGGATTGCTGAAAATGTTCGAGCCGTGCGAAACAAAGACGGCCAGCTCCTGTATTACGAAGGTACTGTGGTGGATATCACGGAGAAACAGGAAACAGAAAAAGCCCTGCGCGACTCGGAACTGCTCTACCATTCGTTGGTCGAAACCATCCCACAAAACATAGTCCGTAAAAACCTTGAGGGCGTCTTTACATTTGCTAATCAACAATTCTGCCAAACGATCGGCAAACCACTTGAAGATATCCTCGGGAAAACAGATTACGATCTTTCCCCCAAACACCTCGCCGACAAATACCGCCGTGACGATCTGCGCGTAATGGAAACTGGCGAGATTTATGATACAACAGAAATCCACACCGGAACCGGAAGCAGTGAGGAAGACATCTATATCGAGACGGTCAAGACCCCGCTACTCGATTCGCAGGGAAACATCAACGGCATCCAGTGCATGTTTTGGGATGTGACCGAACGGCATCAGATGGAGGAGCAGCTTGCGTATGAGCGCGACCTGCTCAATGCACTGCTGGAAAATGTCCCTGACCGGATTTACATCAAGGACACGGAATCACGTTTTATCAAAGGCAGCGCCGCACTGGCCAAGCGACTGGGCCTGAAAATGCCGGGGGATATTGTCGGTAAAACCGATTATGATTTCCATCCCGATGCTTTAGCCAAATCATTTCATGAGGATGAGCAACGCGTCATCCTCACGGGCAAACCAATCATCAACAAGGTGGAGCAACAAACCGACACCGATGGCCGTGATATCTGGGCTTCGGTCACCAAGGTTCCCTTCACCAATCGTTCGGGCATTACCACGGGCGTCATCGGAATCTCTCGGGATATTACCGCGTTAAAACTGGCCGAACGCGAAACTGCGCGCGCGCGCGACATGGCATTGGAAGCCGCTCAGATGAAGGCCCAATTCCTGGCCGTGATGAGCCATGAAATTCGTACGCCGATGAACGGCATTATCGGCATGATCGATCTACTGCTCGATTCAGAACTCTCAGAGGAACAACAGGAATATGCCGATACAGTCCGGACCAGTGCCGACGCCTTGCTGGAGATTTTGAATGATATTCTCGATCTTTCAAAGATCGAGGCGGGACGATTGGAACTCGAAAAAGCTGAGTTCCCACTCCGCCAAGTGATCGAGGAAGCGGTTGAGCTGCATGCTCTCCGAGCTGAGGTGAACCACATAGAAT
>WTHG01000431.1 GCA_011523245.1 Verrucomicrobiales bacterium
GCTCTGAGTTGGTCGCAGAAATAGTTGTATAACCGCTCGCCTTCCTCGGGCGGCGCGGCGGAGGTAAAGCTGGGTCGACGGCCTTTGCGCCAATCGCCGGCTAGTGTGAACTGACTGATAACCAAAGCTGATCCGGCCACGTCGCGAATGGAGCGGTTCATTTTTTCTTCGGCATCATTAAAGATTCGAAAGCCTGCGATGCGGTCGGCCAGAAATTCAGCATCGGCTTCCGTATCGCCCTGGGCGACGCCTAGCAGGATCACTAGCCCCGTGCCAATCTCGCCAGTGACGCGGTTCTCCACGTTCACCCGGCCGGCACTGGCGCGTTGAAGGACGGCGATCATCAGCTCCAGCCGAGCCACTGCTTGAGCGTGGCGGAGTCGCGCTTGATGGCGGCAATCTGATTGGGCACGTTTTCTTTGTTGAAAGGTTTTAGGTATTCCACGTGCAAATTGATTGGGCCGGTGTAACCGCTGGCAATCAATTGGGCGGGATAGTTGCGATCCACAATGCCCTTGGCCAAGGGGCAATTGTCGCGCTTATTTTCGGTCCAACGAAAATCTTTCACGTACAGGGCACCGATGCGCGGTCTGAGCAGGTTGGCGTGCAATGGCCAGGCACGAGTGCCTTCGGCGGTGGCATGGCTCATGTCGAAGCCTACGGCCAGATGCGCGGGATCGTGTGCCTTGAAAAGCTCATGCAAATCCCACAAGGGTGCGCCCACGTAGTTGCTGCCGGAATGGTTCTGGTAAATCGCTTGCAGACCGAGTTCCTTGTTGAGTGCCACGAGGTTCTTGAGCACCGGCCGCAGTTCGTTCATTTGGTTGAGAACGGGCTTCTTGAGGTCGTACTTGTGGTAGCCCATTCGGTAACGCTTAATGCCGAGTTGGGCGGCGACCTGCAGCTGTTGGATGTTTAGCTTGTCATCGGCGTTGTTGATGCCCGAGGCCATGATGGTCATTTCAAGCCCACGCTTTTTCAGGGCAGCCATCATCTTGGGTAACTCATCGGGCACCTGCTCGGGGGTGATTTGGCCGCCGGGCCGGATGGTGCCCTCGATACCGTCAAAGCCCAGCTCGGCAATGAGATCGGCCAGATCATCGTAGGAGAGCATTTGCAGCGGTTTGGTAAACACGCAGTAAGGATTGCGGCGTTTTTTGCCGCGAGTTTCAGCGGCCAACAACGGCGCGGCCAGTGCGGTGGTGGTGAGGAATTGCCGACGGTTCATGCGCGCAGTGTGCCGTTGAGGGCAGGGCGCGGCAACGATTAGTTGCTGGCGGGTACGGGCGCGCGCTGGATGTTGAACTGGATGGAGTCGGCGTAATGACCGCCGAATTCCGGTTCGGAAATGGGATCGTCTTTTCGGTTTTCCACGGCATAAACGCGCAGCAGGAGGAAGTCGGCTTCGCGGGGGACATTCAAATTGATGCTGGCGGTTTCCCATGTGGCGGGATCGGAATCGGTGTTGATCGCCTTAAAATGGCCGGCCAAACGCAGGCTGTGTTTTTTCCAGCTGGCATGGGCTCCCGATGGGGTGCCGTTGTAGGCGTAAACGCCTAGGGCAAAACCGGAATCAATGGAGTCGGCGGCGCGATTGAACCGGGCCTGAGCACGCACTTGAAATTGTGCGCCGGGGGTTTGTTTCTTGAACTCAGCCAGATCGATCACCTGCCATTGTTCACAGGCCAGGTTGGTGGCTTCCTGATCGGGATCCTCCATGTGGTTAAAGGTGTTGATGAAACGCAGCATGCCGGTGCCGGATTCAGGGGTGACACCATTCTCGGCGGTCACGAGTTTGGCCACATCGCCGCTCCAGCGACCGGCTTGGAAGGGGATATCGTAGGTGGAGAGCTGCGTGTCCGGTTCGAAATCGCCGTCCACTAACAGGTTGCCCAAGTGCTCGTGTGGCAAAGGAAAATGACCTTGGCTCAGTGTACGTTTCTCGGGTGCCTTGCCGGGTTGCAATCTCACGCCTTCATTGGCGTTTAGGATAAACTGGTCCTTACCGGCAAAGACTTCAACTTGCCCGCTAAACACGGCAACTTCCACGAGGTCTTCCGTCAAGGCGGAGACGCCGAAGTCCGTGCCGAGGTCCACCAACCGTCCGGCTGCCGTGGTAATGGTAAATCCTTTAACTGGCTCGGGCACGTGCGCGTGCAGACGGCCCTGATGCAGGATGATGTTTTCCGGCGAACGCAGATCCAAATGGGCCGGGCCTTGTACGGTGAGCGTGACGGCATTGAACAGGCTCAGCTCCACGGTGCCTTGGGCAATGTGGAGATCGCCGGAAAGGATGATTTTGCCAGTTTCGAACTCGTTGGCCGCTGCGGCATCCCGGTAGGTGAGCACGGCCAATTGCTGCGGAGTCTTGGGCTCTAAAGCGGGTTTGTAATTGTACGACCAATAACAGATGCCGAGGAAGAGCACGAACAACGCCGCGTAATGTTTCCACATTGGCCAATGCGCCAGAGTCTCACGAAACCCGGTTTGGGGGCCGGGCTGGGCGGCACTAAGTTGCATGGCCTCGTGCAGTGCGCCGTGCAGGCGGGCTTGCGCCCAAAATTGTCGGCGCGCCCCGGCGTGCGCGAGCAGTTCGGTTTCCAGTTCAATCTTCTCGGCAGGCGACAAGGAACTGTCCAGATAACGGTCTATCAACAGGGTTAAGCGGGGATCATTCATGGCCTCAGGCATTGGGTTCAGTGGCGGCGGGTTTGGATTCAAGGCAATCGCGCAACAGCGCGCGGGCGCGGGAAAGGGCAACGTACACAGAATTGGGCGTCCAGTTCTTCAGGTCGGCAATGGCGCCGGGTTTCAGTTCGCGTTGGTAACGCAGCTCCACCAGCTCGCGCGCGGTGGGCGGCAACTGGCTGAGGCAATCCCCAAGATTACGGGCAAAGGCGGATTCCTCCGGCTCCTCTTCGGGCGGCTCGGTGGCCAATGTTTCCAGAACCTCCTCTGATAACGCTTCGGGAGCGGATTTCTGGCGGCGCCAATGGTTCATGATCTTGTAGCGCGCAATTGTGCGGGCCCATGCCATGAAGTTGGTTTCCAGCTCATAGTCATCCGCCTTGTCCGAGACAGTGAGAAACACCTGTTGCAATACATCATCCGCATCCGCAAAATCCGGCACCAGCGAGAGGATATAGCGCTTGAGTGCTCCCTGATGTTTCACAAAAAGCTGCTGCACCTGCATTTGGTGCGGGATGGGTTTATCCGGTTCCATCTCAGGCACGCATCATAGACCAAATCGAAAAGATCACAATGCCGAGCGAGATCGTGGCCATGACGATCATCACCCAATCAAGCACGTTACGTTCTTTTTTCACAATAAATTGAAATAGTCGCCACGGAGCAGGTTGACCACAAACAACCCTTAGAACCTCTGATCGAGCCTCTTCTCCGTGACGACAAAATACCGTCCCAACCGACGGTTATTAGGGTATTTCATGAATTCGGAAAACCTTAGCAACGCTGGAAAATATTGCTGACCGTTGCCAATCGATCAAATCGCCGGTAATGCTTGGTCCATGAGCAGCACGGATCAATCGCGCGCGGGCATTCTGGCCCGGCTTCGGGCAAAGGTGGCCGATGGTCAGCCGATTATTGGAGGCGGTGCGGGCACAGGGATTTCCGCCAAATGCGAAGAGGCCGGTGGCATAGATTTGATCGTGATTTACAATTCCGGTCGCTATCGAATGGCCGGCCGTGGATCGCTCAGTGGTTTGATGGCCTATGGAAACGCCAATGAGATCGTGATGGAGATGGCGCATGAGGTATTAACCGCCGTGGAGCACACGCCGGTGTTGGCCGGGGTGAACGGCACGGACCCGTTCATGTTGCGCGATTATTTTCTACGTCAGCTTAAGGACATGGGCTTCGCGGGCATTCAGAATTTTCCAACCGTCGGTTTGTTCGATGGCAAGATGCGCACCAACCTTGAAGAGACCGGCATGGGCTATGGACTGGAGGTGGACCTCGTGGCGGCGGCACGGGATTTGGATTTGCTCACTACTCCGTATGTGTTCAACCCCGACGAAGCCGAACGCATGACACGCGCCGGGGCAGACATTATCGTTGCTCACATGGGCCTCACCACCAAGGGCACCATCGGCGCGGAAACAGCCATGACGCTCAAGGACGCCGCGGGTTCGGTGACAGCCATCACCGACGCGGCTAAGGCCGTGCGGGATGATGTGCTGGTGATTTGCCACGGCGGCCCGATCGCCGAGCCAGAGGATGCGCGGTTCATTATCGAACAATGTCCAGGCATCGATGGCTTTTATGGCGCCAGCTCCATGGAACGGTTGCCAGTGGAAATGGCTCTCACCGAGCAGGTTCGGAAGTTTTGTGAAATTAAGTTACCGGGTAATTAACCACAGAGACACAGAGGGAAATCAGAATTTACCCTCAGTGTTCTCGGTGAAGAACCAATGAAAACCATCGCCATTCTCGGGACGCTCGATACCAAAGGGGAGGAGCATGCGTATGTGGCCGAGCTTATTCGCGCGCGCGGGCACAAGGCACTGTTGATTGATGTGGGCACGCAAGGTGCGCCGACGGTGTTGCCGGATGTTCCCCGGACAGAACTCATTGGTTCCCAAACCTTCACAGATCGAGGTGAAGCCGTGGCGGCCATCTCCCAAGCCGCGGCGGCGTTTTGTGCGAAACTGGTGGCTGAAGGGAAAATCGACGGCATCATTTCACTGGGCGGCGGCGGCGGTACCGCGATCGGCACATCGGCGATGCGAGCCTTGCCGGTGGGCCTGCCCAAGCTGATGGTCTCCACACTGGCAGCGAGCGAAAACGCGCCGGTCTACATGGGCGTGAAGGATGTGACCATGATGCCGAGTATCGTGGATGTGGCCGGCCTGAATCGGATCTCGCGACCCATCTTTGCCAATGCCGCAGGTGCCATTTGTGGGATGGTTGAGACCGTGGTACCGGCAGCTGAGGATAAACCCGTCATTGCCGCCAGCATGTTTGGTAACACCACCGACTGCGTGAATCACGCGAAAGGCCTGCTTGAGGCGGCGGGATATGAGGTGCTGGTGTTTCACGCCACAGGCACAGGCGGGCGCACGATGGAATCATTGATCGAAACCGGACTCGTGGCGGGCGTGCTGGATCTTACCACCACCGAATGGGCGGATGAACACATCGGCGGCATCCTCGGTGCGGGCCCTACGCGATTGGAGGCGGCCGCCCGTGCGGGCGTTCCGGCTGTAATCGCGCCGGGTTGCATGGATATGGTCAACTTCGGCGAACCGGATACCGTGCCAGCGAAATTTGCGGGTCGCACATTTTACCATCATAACCCACAGGTCACCCTCATGCGCACCTCGGTAGATGAATGCCTGGCTTTAGGCAAATTACTCGCGGGAAAAATTAATCTCTCCACCGGCCCGGTTAGAGTGCTGCTGCCGTGGGACGGCATCAGTATGATTAGTCAGCCCGATGGGCCTTTTCACGATGGCGCAGCGGACGAGGCGTTGTTTGACACCCTTAAAACCCACCTGCGCGATGACATCGCCGTGGAAGAATTCGACTGCGCCATTAACGCACCACAATTCTCCAAGGCGGCCGCCAAAGCGTTGTTGGGAATGCTCGGCAAATAGTCTCACTTTCAACCACAGCGCTGACGAGTGCGGGATTGCCGGTGAAAAAGTCGCCGTTGCCAAGCCCGTGCGCGGCGGTTAGGCAGCCGCATGGATTCCATTCGTGATCTCACTACCCGCATCAATGCTTTCCGCGATGCGCGGGATTGGAAACAGTTTCACAATCCCAAGGACATGGCCGTCTCCATCAGCATCGAGTCAGCGGAATTGCTGGAGCATTTTCAGTGGAAAAACGCCAAGGAATGCGAGACGCATTTACAGGAGAGCCGCGAAGCCGTGGCCGATGAAATGGCCGATGTGGCCATCTACCTCTTCGAACTCGCCGATCTACTTGAAATGGATCTCGGCCAGGAAATGCTCCGAAAGCTGGACAAGAACGCGGTCAAATACCCGATTGAAAAAGCCCGAGGGAGTAACCTCAAATACAACCGGTTGGATTGACGAAACGGCTTGATATTAGCGGGCCGACTCCGTGTGCAAGCCGCGGCTGCGCCAGCCGAGCCAGAGCATTTGGCAAAGTCCGCCGAGGGTCATGGCACTCACGGCGGCGTTAAGACCGAGTTGGCTCTGGGTGGTCACGGTGAAATACAGAAAAGTGAATAGAGTGATGATGTAAAAGACCACCGCTTCGGTTACCGGCGTGCTGCGTTTGTGATGGATCAGCACTCCCTCAAAGTAACAGCACCACGTGGTGAACGCTGGCAGGGCGACGGCAAACCACAGAGCAGTCTTGCCCATCGCGGCCAGCTCAGGTCGCAGGCCGATGAATTTCTCAAACCACACATCAATCAACGGCGTGAGGCAGAGCACCAGCAGCGGGAGGGATAAGACCACGCTGAGTAGCACGGTGAACCGGAACAATTGCGCGCGGCCTTCGGGGCGGTCGAGCAGGGCCACGACCACTTCGGTGTAGGCAATGCCGGCGGCGCGCAGCATGAAGATCAGGCTGTTTAACGTGGGCCACACGGCGAGGGTGAGCGTGGGCACCTCCAGCCGGCTCATGGCGCCGGTAAGGATCGGTTGGCCCAGCAATCCGATGGTAGGCGCAAAGGCGATGGGCAGATAAAAGAGCACCACTTCACGCATGGTAATGGCCGGGCCGGTGGCTTCGGCCAGTGGCCCGGTGAGCACACGCTGGAATCGCCAGCGGATGTAAACCGCTTCGGCGAGAACTCCCACGGCCACGGCCGAGGTGGCCACCACGATGCCCGAGTACTTGTGTAAGGCGAATCCAATGCCGAGCACCACCACATCCGCCAGTAACCGCATGGCGGTGCCCCAGCCAACTGCACTGGAATGGCCGAACCGAATGAGAACGCCCTGATGAAAGCGGCGGTACCCGATGGCCCAGGTCCAGGGGGTCATGATTTGCAGGCCAATCCGACCGGGCTCAATGATTTCTTCCGGCGCCCCGATCAGCGATCGAGCGACCCAATCGTATAACGGCGTAAACGCCAGAAGCATATGCAGGGCGGTGAGGGCTAACCCGAGTAGATTGGTGAGTCGCCAGAGTTTGTGGTAGGAGTTGAGATCGCGCCCCAGCGCGGTGGCGGCGGTGAGCAGCATAATGATGGGCGACTCGATCACCAGCGCCAGTGGAAACACAATGCCGCTGTAGGCGGCCAGATGGATGTCGGGATTGTCCAGCCGCGCGACCACCGCACTGAGCAGAGGTAGCTCCGCGCCCATCAATAGCCAGCTGGCAGCGAGCGGCAGCCAGGTGCGAATGATGACGCTTTGCGTCAGCGGTGAAGTGGAATCGGCCGCCATTGCAGGGGTACAAGAAAAAAGGCGAGGTTGCCCTCGCCTTGGGTCGGGTTATTTTTTCTTCGGCCTATTCGGTTGGTTGGGCCGTTTCCGCTTTGGGGGTACGGGATCTTCCTCGGGCACCTTGTAGTGGATGCGCAGGCGCTTGAGTTCGGCGAGGAGATCGCTCTGGATCTTCTTATAATCGCTGTTGCCGTACACGCTTTGAAGTTCGTTTGGATCCTTCTTCAGGTCGAAAAGTTCCCATTCATTGTTCTGGTAGAAATGAATGAGCTTATGCCGACCGTTGGTGACACCGTAGTGGCGAGCCACGCTGTGAGCGCCGGGGAATTCGTAGTAGTGATAGTAGAAATGGGTGCGCCAATCCTTAGGGGTATGGCCCTTGAATAACGGCACGAGGCTGGTGCCCTGCATGTCGGCAGGGGATTTCACACCGGCGATGTCCAGGAAGGTCTGGGCGAAATCGAGGTTGGAGACGATGTCGCTGTTGCGGCTGCCGGGCTTCACGACGCCGGGCCAGCGAATGAGCAGGGGCATCACGAGGCTTTCCTCGTACATCCAGCGTTTATCGTACCAGCCATGATCGCCGAGGTACCAACCCTGATCGCTGCTATAAAT
>WTHG01000453.1 GCA_011523245.1 Verrucomicrobiales bacterium
ATTGGGGTCGTAAATCTTGTAGTCCTTGCCGAAATCCATCTCGTGTACGAGCCCGCTTTCAGTGAGGAGGGGCAGGGTACGGTATACCGTTGCTCGTGACACTGAGGAATCTTTCTCTCTCGCCCATTCGAGCAATTGCTCGGCAGTGAAGTGTTGGTCAGTACCAAAAACCGTGTCTACGATGGCACGCCGTTGAGCGGTTATCCGGAGGTTTTTTTCCTCAAGGAAGTCCAGAAATTTTCTCTTAGCGGCAACTCTGTCAGGTTCAGCCATCAGCAGCGAGTATAAAAACCCTAATAGCTAAGTCAATGCCATCTAATTCCACGGAACCATGGAAAAGCTGCATGGTGTTGCGCCCATTTTGTGCACATGCGACCCTAGGGGCGTGCGAGTGGAATTAATCAATACCGGAAGTGAACTCCTCGTAGGTCGCGTACTAAACACCCATCAACAATGGCTGGGGCAGCAACTTTCCGATGCCGGTTATGAGCCCAGCTATCAGCAAACTATCCCAGATACAGGAGATGCAATTCAGGCTGCGGTGTGTGAGGCTATTGATCGGAGCGAGTTGGTGATTGTGACCGGAGGTTTAGGGCCTACCAGTGATGACATCACCCGCCAACGTATTGCGGAGCTGCTGGGCGTCCCTTTGGAGGAACACGCCGAGACCCGTGAACGGATCATTGCCCATTTTCAAAAACGCCAACGGCCCATGCCGGAGGTGGTGCTGGTGCAGGCGCAAGTACCACACGGTGCCACCGTGTTGCCCAATGACCACGGTACAGCCCCGGGCTTGGCTCTACAAACCGCACGTGGTTGGCTGATACTGTTGCCCGGCCCGCCGCGCGAATTGCGCCCAATGTATACCAGTTATGTGGCGCCCTTGCTCACCGAGGAATTGCCGCCAGAAAACCCCATGCTCATCCGCACACTGAAAACTATGGGAATCGGGGAATCTTCCGTGGAGGAGAGAATTGCGCCGGTTCTAGAGGCGCAGTGTGTTGAGGGGTTGGAAATAGGTTATTGCGCGCGTATGGGCGAGGTGGATATACGCTTATCCGCGCGCGGCGCCGAGGCGGCCGCCTTGCTGCAACAAGCTGAGGGCATCGTGCGGGAGCAGGTTGGGGATTTCGTTTTCGGTGAGGATCAAGAACGACTGGAGGATGTGATTGTTCGCGAATTAAATCGCCGCGGTCAAACGTTGGCGCTGGCTGAATCGTGCACAGGCGGTTTTTTGGCGCATCGCATTACCAATGTGCCGGGCGCCTCGGGCATGTTTCTGGCTGGCCATTGCACCTATAGCAATGCGGCAAAGCAAAGCACGCTGGGCGTAAGTGCGAATTCTCTGGCGGCACATGGTGCGGTGAGCGAGGTGGTGGCACGCGAGATGGCTGAAGGAGCGCGGCAAGCGCACGCCGCGGATTATGCTTTAGCCACCACGGGCATAGCGGGCCCCACTGGCGGTACGGTGGAGAAGCCGGTGGGTACAGTGTTTATTGCACTGGCCACGTCGAAAGAGACGCGGGTGTTGAATCCCTGCAATCGTTGCGATCGCGAGACCTTCAAGTTTGTCACTTCGCAACAAGCCTTGGGTCTGTTGTGGAAATCGTTGACATAAAAAAGCCCGCCTGTTGGCGGGCTTGAAAATAGGTGAGGGCGAATTAATCCGCACCGTCATTGCCGATGGCTTCCACGGGGCAGCCTTCCATGGCTTCCTGACATAGGGCTTCTTCCTCTTCATTCTCCGGTTGTTTGTAGAGATAGGAATAGCCGCCATCATCGTTCCGGGTGAAATTTTCCGGAGCCGTCTCGCGACACAGGTCACAATCAATGCACTCGGTATCGCAGTAGTATTTGCCAGGTGCGTTGTCTTCGTATTTATCTTCTTTAGTCGCCATGATAAACAAATTGTCCACCCGCAATCTAGTGATTTTGAGTTGGTAAATCAAGGTGATTCATCGGGGAGTTGCATAAAATGATGTGCGCATGCGGGAATAACCTCGCGCCTTTCGTGTGCTTTCCCTTAACTTCCGGCCCGTGGATCAAAATCGTCAAACCCGCATTCTGGCCACGCTTGGCCCGGCCACCGATTCGGTGGAGGGCATCGGCAAGCTTCTGGATGCCGGCGCCAATATATTTCGCCTGAACATGTCGCATGCCCGGCATGACTGGGCCCAAACCACCACCGCGAATATTCGCGAAGCGGCTGCCCAACGCGGGGTTGTGCCCTCCATTCTCATGGATCTGCAGGGGCCGGCCATTCGCACGGGCGATCTGCCGGAGCCGGTGGAGTTGAAACAAGGGGATCGGTTTGATTTTACCGTGGACACCGCCGTGCAGGGAGCCCGGGTGGTGGGAGTGAATTATCCGAATTTCCTGGATGACATCGAGGTGGGAGCCACCATCTTGATTGACAACGGATTGATCCGCATGAAAGTGCTGAGCAAAACCGAATCAGTCGCCGAATGCGAGGTGGATATCGGAGGCACTATGGGCAGCCGTCGTCACATTAATTTGCCCGGCACCAAGGTGGGGTTGCCGGCGTTAACGGAAAAAGACCGGCGAGACGCAGCGCTTGGTTTGAAGTTGGGCGTCGATTATCTGGCCCTTTCGTTCGTGCGCGAAGCGGCTGATGTGGAGGAACTGCAGGCGCTGATCCAAGCCGGTAATCATCCCACCAAGGTGGTGGCCAAGATCGAAGACCAACATGCCGTGAAACGAATCCGACGTATCATCAAGGCGGCTGATGCCATCATGGTGGCCCGCGGCGATCTCGGCGTGGAATGCCCTTACGAGGAGCTTCCGATTATCCAGCGACATATCGTTCGCGAATGCCTCACAGTTGGTAAACCTGTGGTGGTGGCCACACATATGTTGGAGAGCATGATCGATGAACCCCACCCGACACGTGCAGAAGTGACCGATGTGGCCAACGCGGTCTTTGAACAGGCCGATGCGATCATGCTGAGCGGAGAAACATCCGTGGGCCAGTTTCCCACGATGTGTGTCGAGGTGATGGATCGGATTGCCCGGCGTATGGAACAGGAGCGCGGCGCACGTTTTCATCGTGAGGCAAAGTTAACCGATCAACGCCAGCGACTGGCCAAGTCTGCCGTGCGCATGGCTGATGATTTGGCGGCGGACGCCATTGTGATGTTCACTGTTAGCGGCCGTATGGCGCGGGAAACCGCCTGGATGCGCCCGCGTCATGCAAAGATTTTGGCCCTGTGCGCCAATCCACGAGTAGCCGGGGCCCTTGCGATGCATCGCGGTTTGACCCCGGTAATTATCGAAAATTTTTGTCCCGACTTTCCCGTTTTGGATGCCATTGCCACACTGAAGGAACGCGGGCATTTACAGGTTGGCCAAACTGTGGTGGTGAGCAGCTCCACCAAGGCTGTTGAGAAAATTGCAAACTCCGTGCAGGTTCACGAAGTGAGCTGAGTCCTAATTGGCGGAGAACAAATACTCGGTGGCTTCGCCGGCAATGTAGAGGATCGGTTCCGGGAAAAGCCCCAGCCCGATCAAGCCAAAGAGGCAGGTCAGGAGAACCACTTCCGCCGCGCGCGGGCAGGGCAATGGCTCAGTGGAGGGAGCTTCCTCCGCCCAGAACCGGCCTTTGCCCCAAAAGATTTCGCGAATGACGGTGAAGTAATAGTAGAACGAAATCACCACGCCCACCAACGCCAAGCCAATGACCCAAGGCATCACCGGATGTACGGCCACCGAGCTGATCGCCGCGCGCAGCAGGGCGAATTTACCCATAAAACCCGCCAGCGGCGGTACGCCGGCCAGGGAGATAATCGAGAGCGTCAACACCGTGGCCATCAACGGCGAGCGTTGATGCAGATTGGCTAGTGTGCTGATGTCTTCATCGCCGCTTTCCTCGGAGACCACGGAGATCACCGTGAACGCGCCGACTACTCCAAAGACATATGCCGTCAGGTAAAACAACACTGCTTGGGCGCCTTGATCATTGAGAGTCACCAACCCCAGCAACACAAAGCCGGCGCTGGCGATACTGGAATAACCCAGTAGCCTTTTTAGGTTGCGCTGGCGCAAGGCGCACAGGCTGCCGTAGAGAATCGTGGCCGCGGCCATCAACGCCAGCAATTGCCTTAGCCAGGCTTCCCCCAGCAGGGGCGGGCAGGCATCGGCAAGCAGGCGCAGGATCAACGCGATGCCAGCCGCCTTTGAACCGGTGGAAAGAAACGTCGTCACCGGCGTGGGCGCGCCTTGGTAAACATCCGGCACCCAAAGCTGGAACGGCACGGCCGCCAATTTGAAAAACAATCCGCCCAACGTCATCAACACGCCCAGTTGATAGAGCAGTATCATGGAATCATCATTTAAACCATTGGCGGCGCGGGCAACTTCATGGAAATCCAACGCCCCCGTGCTGCCGTAAATTAGCGCAATGCCAAACACCATGATCGCCGAGGAAGCCGCGCCCAAGATCAGGTATTTGATGCCGGCTTCCAGAGAGCGCAAGCGGTGACGCTCAAAGCTAGTCAGTACATAAAACGTAATGGTGATCAATTCCACCGCCACAAACAACAGCACCAGACTGTTGGCACCCGCGGCAAAAGACATGCCCGCTAAGGCAAAGCAGGTGAAGGCATACAGTTCCGAAATGCCCGAGCGAATTCGTGCGGCATAGCTTTGGGTCAGCAACACCACCAACACGGCCGCCAACACAAAGTATCCCTGAAAATAAACCGCCAAGCTGTCCTTCACATAGCCCGTGGCGCCCGTACCGGTGCCTTGTTCGAATATGGTGAAGCTGTAGCAGAACACGGCCACCAACCCACCGGCCACCCACCAGCCCAGTTGGGCCTTGCGCTCGGCCGGTGTCCAGAGATCCACCAGCAACACCACAATACCCAGTAGGCACGCACCAATTTCCAAGCTAACCAGTTGGAGATCCATTATTCAGTTGCCTCCTCGATTGGGGGCTGAGCTTTTTTGGCCTGTTCAAAGGTGGCGTTAGATTTGCCAATCTTGTCGGTAATCAGTTTCGGATAAAAACCGAAGAGCAGCAGCACGGCCACCAATAATGCATACGGCAGGCGATGCCAGTGTTTGAGATCTTCCACTTCCGGGGTTTGCTCGCCTTTCATGCCGTGCAGTAGAGTGCGGATGGCGCGCAGCATGTATACGGCTCCGATCACCAGCGCGCTCCAGATTCCGATGGTGGTTATCACCGGGTACACCTTCCATGCGCCGAAGAACACCGTGAGTTCGCCGGCAAAATTTGCAAAGCCGGGCAAGCCGCAACCCGCCATGAGCGCCATGATCATCAAGGTGCCCCAGAATGGCATGCCGGCGAGCAGGCCCTGTAGTTTTTCCATGTCCAGCGTGCGCGCTTGCGAATACAGGTAGCCGCTCAAGCCGAATGCCAGACCGGCCAGCAGTCCGTGAGCCACCATCACCATCACCGCGCCAGTTAGACCAATCGTCGTGACGCTGGCAATTCCGAGAAAGACAAACCCCATGTGCGCCACGGACGAGTTGCCAATGAGCAGGTTCAAGTCTTTCTGACGCATGGCCACGAGTCCGCAGTAGAGGATGTTGCCCAAGCAGAGTAGGGCGAGGATTGGTAGCCATGTTTGTGCTCCTTCAGGTGCCAGCGGCAGAGCCACCTTGATCAGCATGAACAGGCCGAATTTTTTGATCACGCCCGCGTGCATCATCGCCGTTGCCGTCGGTGCCGCTCCATAGCCCAGCGGCGCCCAGGTGTGGAAGGGCCAAAGCCCGACCAGAATACCGAGGCCAAACATGAGTAGGGCGAAAATAACATTTTGTTCCGTCGCACTGAACGCGCCCGCTTCGGTTCCCGCGAATTGGGTTGCGTGATCCATCATGCTGAGCAGGCTAAATGAACCAAACTGCAGGTAGAGCAAGATCACTCCAGCGAGGGTAAGTAACGCGCCAAGGCTGAGGTAGAGGGTGATTTTGTAGGCGGCAAAATCCTTGTCCTTCCCGCGCCCCCAAACGCCGATCATGATAAACGTGGGCACCAATGCCAACTCATGGAGGAAATACATCAGGAAAATATCGAGCGACATAAAGGCTCCCAAAATGCCGCCCGTCATCAACAGGAGCAGAATGAAGAATTCCTTTTCACGCGTACGAATTTCCTGCGCGCAACACGTCGCAGCAAAGGCAACCAATGCGGCCATCAACACCATTACGATGCCGATGCCATCCACACCTACGTAATAATGGATGTTCAGCGTCGGAATCCATTCCACACGCTGGGTAAATTTATAGCCGTACTCATCTTCCAGAGCAGATTGCTCAGTGCCTTGAGCCGGTAATGGGTCCGGTTGGTCGGTTATTGGCGGATCGAAAGCAGAGAAGACATAGATGGCCAAAAGTAACGATCCCAGTGTGGCCAGGCGAGCGCCCCAGCGAAAGAACAGCCGTTTCTCACTGGGTACCACGGCCAGAATGAGGGCCATGGCCAGTGGTAATCCCATGATGTAAGTGAGCGGTGACATCGTTAGAAGAGTATCCAAGCGAGGATGCCCAATAATCCGATTACTGTGAGGAGGGCGTAAGTTTGCAAATTGCCTGATTGAAACAGGCGGGCCAGGCAGCCGGTCACATCAATTGCGCCGCTGGTGCCTTTCACTCCCAACCCAGCAATGATCCAACGATCGAACCAACTTGAAGCGAAGGACAAGGATTCCTGTGTCCAGTGGTTGAGGAAGACGTATAGTTCATCGAAGTAGAACCGATCTCGCATCCAGCGCGACAACCCGCCGAGCTTGGCCGGTAACGGATCCGAATTGGCGTTCCGGTAAACCATGTAGCCACCAATCAATCCCACGGCGGCCGCAATCGTTCCCCAGATCATTGCTGCATGATGCGAAGCTTTTACTTCTTTAAAACTCAAAAAGTCGGCCAACCCAATTTGGGGGGCTCCCAGAAAAATGCTGAACAGCGCGAGGATGATTAAGGGCAGCAGCATTTCACCAGGCACTTCGTCCGCCTCTTTCGCCTGATCTGTACGGGCTTTGCCAAAGAACGCTACCAACACACAACGCATCATGTAAAACGCCGTCAACCCTGCCACTATCACTCCGATAAAGAACAAAGGTTTGTGGCTCATGTGCGTATGCATCAGAATGGCGTCCTTACTGAAAAATCCGCTGAGCAACGGAAACCCTGCCAAGGCCAGTGCCCCGATGATAAAGGTGATGGAGGTCTTGGAAAGATTATGCCGGAGCCCGCCCATATTCCAAATATCCTGTTCATGGTGGCAGGCATAAATCACTGCGCCCGCTCCAAGGAAAAGCAATGCCTTGAAGGCTGCGTGCGTGGTAAGGTGAAACATGGCTGCTTCGGCCCCGCCACAACCAACAGCCATCACCATGTAGCCCAGCTGCGAAAGGGTGGAGTAGGCGAGGATACGTTTAATGTCGTTTTGTTGAATGGCCATGAGCGCAGCTAACAGCGCGGTGATGCCCCCAATCCAGGCAATGACTAGCAAGGCATCCGGAGTGAAAAGAACCATCACTTGGCACAACATGTACACGCCAGCCGCCACCATCGTTGCCGCATGTATGAGGGCGGAAACAGGTGTGGGACCTTCCATGGCGTCCGGCAGCCAGACATGCAGTGGAAACTGCGCACTTTTGCCGACTGCCCCACAAAAAATAAGGAGGCCGGCAAGGGTGGATACTTGGCCGGTGATGGAAGCAATATTAACGGTACCCGCTTGTTGCCAAACCAAAAGAATACCCAAGAGAAAGCCGACATCCCCAATGCGATTGGTGATAAAGGCTTTTTTTCCGGCATCGGCCGCCGTCGGTTTATCAAACCAATGACTGATCAAGAGATAGCTGGAAACACCCACGAGTTCCCAGAAGATGAACATCATGACCAAGTTAGAGGAGAGGACGATGCCCAGCATGGAAAAAACAAAAAAGCTGAGAGCTCCAAAATATCTTGAGAACCCTTGATCTTTCCTCATG
>WTHG01000380.1 GCA_011523245.1 Verrucomicrobiales bacterium
AACATCTGCGGCGCGTTGGGATTCAGGAGCAGCGTCTCACTGCTGTGCGTAAAGATATAGGCACGGCTTGAGATTGCGTTGCGGAAAGCGGCCCCTCCGCGGCGGTCGACTCCATCGGTTGCCACCACCGCAAAATGCAATTGCACTGGCATCTCAAGAAACACTTCGAACTCATAGACCTGAGGCTTATCTTCCGGCGCGGTGATATCCAGCTCGATCAAGCCTTCCACGGTTTCTTCGCTGGTACGTTTACCAATACTCAAGTGGGCAGGCTGACCGCCTGGCGGCCGAATGCCACTGGCTTGCAGGCGCAATTTATAAAGTCCGCTGTGTTCCGGGCCTGTTCGGCCCAGCCAATTTGGCGATAGGGCGGGTTGAACTCGCCCGGGAAAATGGAGATAACGCAGCGGCCGATTGATGCCGAGCCGTTTCAGTGCCGCGTATTCTGTTTCTCCTCCACGATATCTCAACTCTGCCGCCGTCTTACGAACCTTGCGGGTTTCGGCAGCTTGTTGAGGGAAGGCGCGGTCCAGCACAATCTCCGCCGCACGATAATAACGATTCACATGCGAAGGTGAGAGTGAGAGCTGCGAACCAATCCGCTCGTAGCCGTGCCAAAGAGTATCTTCGTTTAACTCGCCCGGCTTGGCCGGATCATAGCGCACGCCGAGCAGGTCGTAGACGGTGTTTTGGTATTCCTTGCGGCTGAGCCAATAATGCGCCACCGGTGGTCGCGCCGCCATGCGGGCCGCACGGCCCGTTCGAATACGTTCGTCCAGCTCGGTGATCACCTTGCCGATCTCATCAGCTGTCGGCTGTGGTTCGTCCTCTGGCGGCATTTCGCCGGCATTAATTTTCTCCACGACCTCGGCCCAGATCTGACCGTCCACACCGGACTTAAAGTCACGCGACAATTGATCCAATCGCAAATTGCCCTTGGACTTCTTGGGGCCATGACAGGCGATGCAATGTTTTTGTAAAAAACCCTCGAATGGCTCAGCTGCGTAGCTAAAGCCTGCGAGGGTGGCAAACAGGAGCGTGGTTGTTCTCAACATGGCTAACTCAGTCCGGCGAGCGGGCCGGTGCTATCGACGAATTGTTCGGTTTCCACGCCCAACCCCTGCAGCATGGAGACGAAGAGATTGGACATCGGTGTCTTTTCATCAAACCGCAGATACTGTCGGTGGCGGATGCCGAGTTGGCGGCCGCCGGCTAGCAGGAGCGGATAGTTGCGGTTTTGGTGGGTGCGGCTGTTGCTGCTACCGTACATCACGAGCGTGCGGTCAAGCATGGTGCCGTCGCCTTCGGGCGTGTCCTTGAGTCGATTGATAAAGCGCGCGAGATTCGCGGTGAGGAATTGATCGAACCGGCCAATCTTCTCCGCCCCCCCCTTTTTGCCAGCGCCATGAGCGAGCCCGTGCCAGTCGGCCTTCAGTCCGAGCACTCCCGGAAACTTGCGGGCGCGCGAGGGGCCGTAGCTGCCGATTTGGTAGGTGCTAATGCGGGTGAGATCGGTTTGGAACGCGAGAAATTGTAGGTCGTAAATGGCGCGGAGATATTCCTTGGGAGCATCAATGGTGGCGTCCAGCGCGAGTGCATCGCGGTCGACCTTGGGCAAAGGCACATCCAGCCAGCTACGTGAGCGCTCGACGCGTTGCTCCACTTCGCGCACGGAAGTTTCAAACTCATCCAGCTTACGTTGATCGGCCACGCCCAGGTGGCGGTGGAGTGATTTGGATTGGTCCCGCACCAAGTCGAGGATGCTGCCGCTATTTTGCAGTGATTCCCGATCCCGTCGGCTGGCACCGTCCTGACCAAAAAGGCGCTCGAAAATCTGCTTGGGATCGGACAATGCCGGGATCGGCTGGCCCTTGTCTGTGTAAGACAAGGTGGTCGTGCGCGTGCGCGGTCCCACTCCACCGTCGGTGGACAGTGTGAGAGACGCATGCCGGGTGTGTCGGCCAATTTCGCGGGCGGCGTATTGATCCAGCGACACGGTGTTCTGATAGGTCACCGGCGCCAGATTGTTGCCGGTCAAAAACGTATCGCCCGTGTCATGCCCGTTCATGGCCCGGCAACGCGGATGCGAGAGGCCCTGGAACACGGTCACATCCTGCATCACTGGTTCCAGTGGCTGCAGCACACTAGAGAGCCGATAATCCTTCGGGCCCGTGCCGGTGGGGAACCAGCCCCATTCGCGGTCCGCCGCATTGTCCTTGGGCATGGCGATGCCGAAAGGGAACATCACCGCGCATAGCCGGCGCGGCAGGGCTCGGGAGGGCGTGGGGGTGCCCATGGCTTCGAGCCAGGGTAGGGCGAGGGAAACTCCAGCGGCCTTGAGGGCCGTACGGCGGTTAAGATGCCAGGATTTCTTCATACTCATTTGTCCATCAACACTCTGTACACTATTTGGTCTGAAAGGCGTCGCTTTGGACGAACGCCGTGATCAGGGCGTTCAGCCTAAAATCACTTTCTATAAATTGCTTGGTTAAGGTCTCCACCGCGTCGCGGTCGCCCCAGTCGGGCGTGCGGCCGAGACCATAGGCCATCACTCGCTTGACCAATGCATGAGCAAACCGGTCGCGCCGCTCAGTTGTAAGATATTTCTGCAATTCCTGCACGCCATCAATTACGCGCCCGTTGGGCAAAGTGCTGGAGGCATCCACGGGCACAGCGGGGCGCTTGCCGTGCTTTGGCACCTCCGTGCGCCAGAGGCCCACGGCGTCAAAATTCTCCAACGGCACCCCCCACGGATCAATGCCGCGATGGCAGTTTGCGCACGATTCCTTTTTCCGGTGAGCGGCCAGTTGTTGCTTGAGCGTGAGCTTGGCCAGATCCGGGTTTTCAGGGTTCAGCTCGGGCACATCCGGCGGTGGCGACGCGGGGGGATCATCCAGCAGACGGTCCAGAATCCACACCGCGCGCTTGATTGGATGCGAATCCTCCCCATTTGCATTGGCGAGCAAAAAGGCGCCGTGCCCCAGCAGTCCGCCCGGACGTTCTCTGGACAGCAAAGCCACTCGTTCAAAGGCGGAGGATCGTGGGCCTTCCAGGCCGTAGTGCGCGGCCAACGCGCGGTTGGCGATTGTCCAGTCTGAGCGCAATAGCTCAAGCGCGCTACGGTTTTCGCGCAGGATGGCGGCGAAGTAGAGCTGGGTTTCGCGGCGCATGGCGTCCTTAAGGCGGTTGTCGAAGCTTGGAAAAAACTCCGGGTTCACCGCCACACGGTTGAGGGCATCAAGATCGAGCCATTGATCCACAAACCGGTCGGTGAATTCAGTCGCCCGCGGATCGGCCAGCAACCGCGCCACCTCGCGACGGAGCACGGCGGGTTCATGTAGTGTACCGGCATCAGCAAGCTTGGCTAAGGTTGAGTCAGGACTGGTGCTCCAAAGAAAGTACGACAGGCGAGTGGCCAGCTCATGATCAGTGAGACGTGGCGAGGAGGTTGTGGGTTGCTCCGAACGAGTTTCCACTCGATACAGAAAATAGGGCGATACCAGCACGGAGGCATAGGTTTCGCGCAAGGCGGCTTCGAAAGAATTTACGCGCGGGCGGACTTGCCCGAACAACTTGACGGTCTGTTCCACTTCGGCACTTGTGGCTGGTCGCCGATAAGCGGCGCGCATGAAGGCTGGCAGTAGTTCGCGCACGCGTTGCAATTCATCCGTCGCATTGGTCTCGGGCAGGAGCCGTTGGTGACTGGGCGGCGGCCAGCTGGTGTACGTCGGCGAGCGGAACTCGACCTTCTCGATCAGGATATCCAGCCGTTTACCGAACGGTACGGGCTCCACCTTGGGCGCTGGCTTGTTCTTGGGTGGTTTGGGGGGCGGCTGCGGATAGGTGCGGTCAGCGTAGCGCAGTTCATTGCCATCGGCATCAAGGAAATCCATCATCACAATCAAGCCTTTGAACCCGGAATTGCCGAAGGCGATGGGGCCGGGTTGGGGGAAATCCTCCATGCGCCCGCGGAAAGAGTACGTGCGCGAGGCGGGGGTCACGTCGGTTTCGCCAATGGTCCCGCGCGGCACATGAATAATGCCGGGCACGTGCCCCATGGTAAGCCGCAGTCGCGGCAAGCCACCGCCCTCTGGTATGGCTGCCCGCGCGGTGATCTTCAGTTCAAACTCGCCGTGGCGCGGGAATTGTTTGAGATCCAGAATAAACTCGGGCCGCACGGGTTCATGGCCGGCCACACGCCGGTTGGGCAGCCGGCCGGTGGCTGTTTCTGTCTGGGTATAGGCAAATTCCTTAGGGCGTTCGCCGGTGACAATCGCCTCGGCCAGTGCCCGACGGGCTGCTTTCAGGTACACCTCGATTTGTGTGGGCGACATCTCGAGCGTGGCGCCGTTGTTTAGGAACCCTTCGGCTGAGGGCGGCTCGGGCGGCAGATCACGGGCAAGATCTAGGTTCACCCCGAGCAGATCGCGCATGGTGTTGGCGTACTCGTAACGCGTGAGCCGGCGAGTCTGCACTCGGCCTTCCTGAAACCGCCGGGCCGCGGCGGCATCGCGCAAGGCGCCTTGGATCCAGTCGGTTAACGCTGCGCGTTGTTGGGCGTTGGGTTGAGGCGCCTTGGATGGCGGCATTTCGCCGAGGTTCAACTGATCCAACACATCATGCCATTCCTCGGCTGTATCGCCCTTCACCAAATCCGGATTCAGCTGGTCCAGCCGCAAATGACCTTTGGTTTTTTCCGGGCCATGGCAATCAAAGCAAAGCGCCTTAAGGATTGGCTGAATTTCCTTTTTGAAATTGGGTGCATCGGCAGCCAGCTGATGGGTGCCGGTTGAGACACCGATGGCCAGGAGAATGGAAACGAACCTCGGCATCGAGCGTTACGCGCCCAAGCCGCCGATCGGATCGTGGTCGAGGAGCTGGGTGATTTCCTGCGGGATGCCTGAGAGCAGGCGAAGTTCGCCCGGATCAATCATGGTGCGTAGGATGGTGCTAATCAAATGGCCGGGGTTGTATGGAGTGCTGTTGGGTTCGCCTCCTTGTTTATCCGATTGGCCGATCACTTTACCGCCGCCGAGCCCGCCACCATAAAGCATCAAGGGGGCTAGTCGGCTCCAGTGATCGCGACCGCCATTTTTATTAATCCGCGGTGTACGCCCCATCTCACCGCAGCACACGAGTAAAATCTTTTCCGACAAACCGCGCTGTTCGCAGTCGCGGATGAACGCCGCCACCGCATGATCGAAGCTCTGGCCAACCGCTTGCATGCCGTCAGTCATGTTCAGGTTATTGCGGTCCGCATGCATATCCCACACGCCGGCGTAGCTTGCGTGGATGGTCACGTATCCGCAACCGGCTTCACACAGGCGGCGGGCCTGCAGCAGGAGTTTGCCGATGGTGTTCGCTTGCGCGTTGTACATCCCTGCTTTGCCGCGGTTTACCTTGTTCCATTTGGTGCCGCCATCATAACGCGAGGTGTCATACATCTCGAGAGTGCGCGCGTCTTCCTGTGAAAGATCGAGGGCCTTGGAAACTCCGCCGCCGAGTAACACCTCGTAGGCCTGTTGCTGGGTGTCGTCCGCTGCGGCAATGCTGCCGGAGGCGTCGGCCTTGCGATTGAGTTTATCCAACTCGGCCAGGAGCGATTTGCGGTCATTCAGGAATCGGTCGCGCGGCAAGTTGAGCTTCATGTCCTCCTGCAACTTGCCGCCCTTGCCGGGCACGAATGGCGCAAAGCCCGCACCGTAGTTACCGGTTTCAGACAAATTCCCTCTGGCAGAAGGTCCCGGGACATCTTTGTTAACTGAAGCGGGGAAGAGCACGGCTGTCGTCGGCATGCCGCTGTCCAAACGGGTGGCCCCGGCGATACGCGCAAAGTGTGTGCTGATGGCTGCTTCTTTGGAAAAGGAACTGACGATCGGTTGGATATTGTGGCCGGCGTTCCGGGTGGCAAACGATCGGACCACATTAAATTTATGTGCCAACTTGGCTAGCTGACTCATCGAAGCGCCAAACTGCACTCCGGGGATGGAAGTGGAAACCACATCCCCCACCGTGCGAATGCCCGAAGGCGCGTAGGGTTTGGGATCAAACGTTTCGAACTGGCTCGGGCCACCCTGTTGGAAAAGAAAAATAACCGATTTACCTGTGAGCGGATTGGGTTGGCCACTGGCCAGAGCCTTGGTGCTGAGCAGTTGGGATAAGGACAAACCTCCAAGGCCCAAACCTCCGATCTCCAATAGACGACGGCGGCTCATTGAGCCTCCGGATTCGTTTCCATCAAAGACAGTCAGCATCGCTACCCTTTGAAGATAAAAGGGTACGGAAAATTCAGATTATTACCAGCGATAAAAGGAGGGCGGTTATTCGATGGTTTTACCGATTCTTCGAATGAACCGCAGCAGTAACGGATGCGCCGGCTCGGCCATTTGGCCGTGGTTATAGCCATCCAGTTCCATCAGCTGCGTGTCAGCATGGCCGGCCACCTTCATCATGCGCCAGAGATAGGCGTTTTCCTCAAAACGCCCCAGCATTTCCAGCTCACGATCGCCGGTGATTAACAGCAGCGGCGGGGCATCTTTGCGCACGTGAAACAATGGCGCCAATGCGTCGATAATCGGTTGTTTTCCATCGATCCCACGCTCGGCGCGCACGGTGAAATGAGTGATGGTATGGCCACTGTACGGAATGAGCCCGGCCAACGCATCGGCATCCACCTTGTGCGTCGCCAGCCAGCGTTTATCCAGCCCCACCATGCTCGTGAGATATCCTCCTGCGGAATGGCCGCTCACATAAATCCGCTTCGGCGAGCCACCGTAGGTTTCAATGTTTTTGAAGGTCCACGCCACCGCCGCCGCGGCGTCCTCAATATACGCGGGCGCCTTGACCTTGGGATGCAGCCGGTAATTCACCGCCACCACCGCGATTCCTTTTCCCTGTAATGCCTTGGGCACGGACCGGTTGCCGCCCTTGAGGCCGCCTCCATGAAACCAGACCACCGTGGCAAATTCCTTTTTGCCTTTCGGATAATACACATCCAACCGGCACCGCTCGCGCATGTAGTCGGTGAGCTGTCCGGTGCGGTAGAGGAGATTTTTGGCCGTGGCATATTCCGCTGCCGAAGCTGCGCCGGCCAAGAGCACGCTTAGCAAAAGGATCCGCATGGGCGCAGCGTAGCGGACGGGCGGGACGCACCCAAGCTCAACTCATAATCGCCTTCACCACCTTGGCCGGTTCCACTCCGGTGAGGCGTTGGTCGAGACCCTGAAATTTGACGGTTAGCTTTTCGTGGTCGATGCCGAGGAGGTGAAGCATGGTGGCGTGGAGGTCGCGGACGTGGACGGGATTTTCGGCGACGTTGTAGCTGAAGTCGTCGGTTTTGCCGTAGTGTTGGCCGCCCTGAATGCCGCCGCCGGCGAGCCAGCCGGAGAAGCAGCGGGGATGATGGTCGCGCCCGTACACGGTGCGGCTGATGCCGCCCTGACCAAAGACGGTGCGGCCAAATTCGCCGACGAACACCACGAGCGTGTCATCGAGCAGCCCGCGCGATTTCAGGTCGCTCAACAGCGCGGCGGTCGGCTGGTCGACGTCACGGCATTGGCCGCGCATGTTGTCGGGCAGGCGCGAGTGATGATCCCAGCCGCGGTGGAAGAGCTGCACAAAGCGCACGTCGCGCTCGATCATCCGGCGCGCGAGCAGGCAGTTGCGTGCGTACGAGCCGGTCTTGGTCACTTCAGGCCCGTACATTTTCAGCACGGACTCCGGTTCCTTGGAAATATCCGTTAACTCCGGCACGCTCGATTGCATGCGGAAGGCCATCTCCTGCTGGGCGATGGTGGTGGCAATCTCCGGGTCGCCGATCTCCGCCTGATGTTTTCGGTTTAGCTCGGCCAACGAATCGAGCATGCGGCGGCGCACCTTGGCGATCTAAAGCCCAAAATCAAAGACACCTGCACCCCATAAAAGGTGCAGGTGTT
>WTHG01000541.1 GCA_011523245.1 Verrucomicrobiales bacterium
TCGGTGTTCTAGACTTCTCCAATCAACTTGTTGTTAGCCTTGATCATGCCCACGCTAACCTCAGCCTTCTTTTTGGGCTGCTTGGGTTTTCGAGTTTTTTTCGCGGGCTTAATATCGCAATCCATGGAGTCATCAGCAGACATAGCAGAATTCAAACTGTCCTACATCTTAGTCAGTGCATCTTTCTTCTTGCGCGGCTTCTTGGGCTTATCCTGTGCCTCTATCGTCAGCGGCAAGTTGATCACCCAAAAGATCGCGAGCAGAAAGCTCCAAAAACGCATCCGCGTTGTCTGCCAAATCCTCGCTCAAATTGCGATAAAATAGTGCCGTCTTGCCTGTCAGCCTGTGCTCCGCTACAACTTGCCGCCCTTGAGCAAGCAGTTTTACATTACGACAGCCATCGATTACGTCAACGGCCAGCCGCATCTAGGTCATGCCTACGAGAAGGTGATCACCGACGTAATCGCGCGCGCGCGCCGCTGTCTTGGGGAGGAGGTCTTTTACCTGACCGGCTTGGATGAGCATGGCCAGAAAGTCCAACAAGCCGCCGAATCTACTGGACAGGATGCGCAGACTTATTGCGACGGGCTCGCTCAGGATTGGCAGTCGTTCGTCGAGAAGCTTGGGATCTCCAATAACGATTTCGTACGCACAACTGATGCTCGCCATAAAAAGGTGGTGGCTGAGGTGCTTCAGCAACTTTACGACAAGGGCGAGTTTTATCAGGACGAATACGTCGGCTTCTATTCAGCCAAACAGGAAACGTTTCTGACCGAAAAGGATCGCAACGAAGATGGTGAGTTCGATCCCATATATGGCGAGGTGCAGGAACTGCGCGAGAAGAACTACTATTTCAAGCTGGGGCAACATCAACAATGGCTTATTGATTTCATCGAGGCCAATCCGGATTTTGTTCGGCCCGATTATCGCCGAAACGAGGTGCTCGGTTTTTTGAAAAACGAAACCCTTGAGGACCTTTGCATCAGTCGCCCCAAGGAGCGCCTCGAATGGGGTATCCCCCTACCCTTTGATCCGGACTACGTCACCTACGTATGGTTTGATGCGTTGACTAATTATCTGAGCATTCCGCGTAGCCGTGGTGAAGAGGCTGACCTTTGGCCGGCGGACATCCACGTGATCGGCAAGGATATCCTGAAATTCCACGCGGTCTACTGGCCAATCATGTTGAAGGCCGCCGGTTTGGAGTTGCCCAAGCAGGTCCTCGTGCATGGCTGGTGGCAAAAGGATAACCAAAAGATGAGCAAAAGCACCGGCAACGTGGTTGATCCCGTGACGGTGATTGATGATTGGGGCCTGGATGCTTTTCGGTATTACGTTGTGCGCGAGCTCGCCATCGGTCCGGATGGTAACTGGACCGACGAAGGCTTTGCCACCCGCTATGGTGCGGAGCTGGCCAACGGGCTGGGCAATCTCATGAACCGCTCGCTTTCCATGCTCAACCGTTATCGCGAGGGCATCGTGCCGGAGCCGAATGATGAACTATCTGCCGAAGCCCTCGCAGCCCGAGACAAGCTGGTGAAGGAACTGAAAGCCAGCGACCTTCAGGAAGGACTGCGCACGATTTGGACTTACATCGGGCGAGTGAATCAGTACGTGGACCAGACCGCGCCCTTCAAGATGGCTAAGGACCCCGAGCAAGCCGAACGATTGGGCGAAGTGCTGTATAATCTCGTGGAAAGCTGCCGCCTATTGGCTGTCTGGCTGCAGCCGTACTTGCCGGATACCAGTCGACGCATTTACGAACAGTTGAGTTTGCCAGCGAACATCGTGAATATTGCCGAATCCGGCTGGGGCGAACTCGCCGTCGGACATCAGGTCAACAAGCCGGAGCCATTGTTTCCGCGGCGCGATTAATAGGATTTCTTTGAGGGCGAGTTTCATTCGCCCAATTCATCACAAGCTATTTCCCGTCCCACTCCGCGTTGATCAGTTTTCGGAGGTGTGCCACTTTGGCTGGATTTTGTTTCGCGAGATTCTTCGTTTCATGCGGATCCTTGGCC
>WTHG01000446.1 GCA_011523245.1 Verrucomicrobiales bacterium
AATAACAGCACCATCCGTTCATCAGCCAAAAACGTGGCCGTATGCAGCGGTGTGCTCCGTTGATCTCCATTGACACTATTCACGTCAGCCCCTTCCTCGAGCAATATCTTTGCCGCTTCATGCTGTTGATTGAACACCGCCAGATTCAACGGTGTTTGACCATCTTTCCGGCGGCTGTTGATGTCCGTACCGTTTTCGAGAGCCTGATGAATCCCGTCCACATTCCCCCGTTCCGCCGCCGCCCAGAGACCGCCACCCTGCGGATTGCGGGGAGCCTCATTGCCCAGCGAGGATAGAAACCCGCCGCCAATCATGGCGATCCATGTGGCGGGAATGAACACAATCCCCATTCCCAACAAGGGCAGCAAAATCCGTTTGGTACGGTGCTTGAGCATTTCCCTGATGCCTTTTTGCCGCCACAACATCGCCACAAAAAAGCCGCTCACCACAAAAAACAACGGCATGCGAAAGCCATGAATGGCCTGCATAAAAAAGAATTTGTACGGGCTGATTTGATCCGGCAGCTCCATGCCGATAGTGGTCCCGGCCTCCTGCACTTCGGCCGGGAGATCCCAGTACGGCGATTGTGAATCCTGGATCGGCCAGTATTTTTCGCCCATGAACGAAATCACCCCGTGTAACAATATCCCCAGCAGCATCGCTCCCGCGCGCAGGGCGTCGAGGTCGTGATACCGTTTCTTCTCCAGAATGGGCGGGGCTTCCATGGTTGGGCCAGGTGTCAGTTCACAATACGTCGGGGTGGTGACACAGGTTACCCGTGGATGACCACCATCTTGGTTTCGGTCATCTCCTGCACCGCATAGCGCGGGCCTTCCTTGCCAAAGCCGCTGTCCTTGAGGCCGCCGTAGGGCATGATTTCGGCGCGCCAGGCGGTGCCAAAATTGATGTGCAAATTGCCACTATCCACCTCACGCGCAAACTGCATTGCGCGATCGATGTCCTGGGTGAAGATGGCGGCGCTCAGGCCAAACCGTGTTTCATTCGCCAAGGCCAAGGCGGCCTCCAGATTATCCGCGCGGGTTACCCCCAAAGCCGGTCCGAATAATTCCTCACAGCTCAGCTTCATGGCCGTATCCACATTGGCGAGTAAGGCCGGTTGCACCACCGCGCCATCACGTTGGCCGCCGCACAACAGGTCCGCGCCCGACGTAACCGCTTCGCCCAACCAACCCTCCACGCGCTTGGCATCGCGTTCGCGGATCAGCGGCCCCACCTGGGTGCCTTCGACCAGCGGATCTCCACAGATTAACTGGTCCACTTCCGTGCGCAGTGCATCCACCAAATCATCATGAGTACCCGGAGTGGCGATGACGCGCTGGCTGGAGATACATACCTGACCGGCGTTGGCGTAGCCGGTGACGGCCAACGTCTTCGCGACCTTGGCCACATCCGCATCGTCCATCACGATTACCGGACTGTTGGATCCCAGCTCCATCGTCACGCGCTTGAGACCGGCCGTAAGTGTGATGGTTTCGCCCACCTCGGCACTGCCGGTAAAACTGATTTTGCGTACACGGGCCTCCGCACAGATGGCCCCGCCCAGTTCGCCTCCCGGGCCCGTCACACAGGCAATGGCTTCCTCGGGCAGTCCGGCTTCGAGCAACAGCTCCACGAGTTTCAGTGCCGAAAGCGGCGTATCGCTGGCGGGCTTAAGGAGCACGGCATTTCCGCCAGCAATGGCCGGCCCGATTTTGTGCGCCACGAGGTTGAGCGGAAAGTTAAAGGGCGTAATCGCCGCCACGATGCCGCATGGCACGCGCAGAGTGAACCCCACCTTGCCCACGCCGCCGGGTGTGGCGTCAAGCGGTACAGTTTCACCGTGCAAATCGCGCGCCGCATCAGCGGACAGATCGATGGTCTCCACGGCGCGCCCGGCTTCGATACGGCCCTCGGCCAATACTTTGCCTTCCTCACGGCTGATCAGGCGTGCGATCTCCTCCTGTTGTTCCGCCATCAACTGTGCGGTGCGGCGCAGAATCTCCACCCGCCGATGGGTTGGCAACGCACGCATGATGGTCGCGCCTTGCTCAAGGCCGTCCACGGCGGACGTAATGTCGGCCGCCGTCCCGGTGGGCACGGTGTCCAGCACGGTACCGTCGTAGGGATGGATCACTTTCGTGACCGCCCCGCGTTCCTGCCATTGGCCTTGCAGATACATTTTCATGCGGCGAGTGAGTGTGGCCGATTCATGACCGTTTGTCACACAAATGACTTTTGACCGCCACCGGCTGCCGCCCTACACTGTGGCATGGCGCGAATTGTGTATGGCTTATCAGGTGAAGGCTCAGGGCATTCCTCCCGTTCCCAGCAAATGGCGCGGCATCTGGTGGCGCAGGGGCACGAGGTGAAACTGGCCAGCTACGATCGCGGCTACCGCAATCTCAAGGACGAGTTCGATATGGTCGAGATTGAGGGACTCGTGATTGCCAATGAAAACAACAAGGTGTCCAAAACCAAAACGCTGGCCGCCAATCTTGGAAAACTCAGCAGCGGCCTGAAGACATTTCGGCGGCTGAAACAATCGCTCTTCGAGGAATTTCAGCCGGACGTGGTAGTCACGGATTTCGAGCCGATGACCGCTTACCTCGCGTACACGCACGACCTGCCGTTGATCACCATCGATAACCAGCATCGCATGCGCTACATGCAATACGATGGCCCCACTCACTTGGAGGCCGATCGACGCCTGACAAAGAGCGTGATTCGCGCCATGGTGCCGCGGCCGGATGTGTCGCTGGTCATCACCTTTTACGAGGCGCCCGCCACCAATCGCCGGACATTTTTCTTTCCGCCTATCTTACGTGACGAAGTCCTCGCCGCCCAACCCTCGGTAGGCGACCACATCCTCGTGTATCTCAGCTTCGGTTTTGATGATTTCATCGGGCAATTGAAACAGTTCCCCGGCGAATCCTTTCGCGTATACGGATACGACCGCGACACGCAGGACGGCAATCTGCAGTATCGGCCGTTCAGCAAGGAAGGATTCATGGCCGACCTTGCCTCCAGCAAAGGAGTCATGGCCACGGCCGGGTTTACCCTGATGAGCGAGGCGCTTTGGCTCAAGAAACCCATGCTCGCCCTGCCTATGGCCGGCCAGTTCGAGCAACAGCTCAACGGCCATTGCCTGGAGAAAATGGGGCTCGGTAAGAATGCGCCCGAACCCACCCGGGATGCCGTCGGTGATTTCCTCTATCGCCTCCCGGAATACCGCACCGCCCTCGCCCAACATGAGGCCCGCGACAACACTGAGATTCTCAATAAACTCGACGAATTACTTGCCGATCAAGGCGCGCTCGCCCGGGAATTTCATATCCACCGTCAGAAGTTTTCAAAGCTTTCGGATTAATCAGCGCCCAAGCAAATCCAACATACCCTGCCCCAAGGCGTCGCCGATGAGAAAATAGCTCTCTGCATTACCGAACCAGTGATGACCGTGGCCGACGTTCGGGGAATCTTCTTTTGGACGGGCGAAGGCGGTGGTGGGGACGAAGGTGACGTTGCCACTCAATTCGTCACGCTCAGCGGCGGCTTTTTGGGCGGTGCGGATGGCGAGCATGTTATTACCGGCTTGCGGGCCGCCGTTGCCGAGTTCGCCGATGACAACCGGCAGGCGCCGATTCTTGAACTTCGCCCGCACGTCGGTGATGAGGTGGACGAGGTTGTCCTCGTACTGCTCTCGGGCTTCGTCGTTATACATGTCGTTCCAGCCTTGGAACCATATGAAGCCGGCAATTTTCACCGGGCGACCGGCGAGCGCGGGAAATTCCGTGTCGAGGTTGTCCAGCGCCTCCTGCACTTCGGTAAGCATTTTGGTGTAGTACTCACCGGTCTCACCGCCGGCGCTGGGCGGTCGGAAATCCTTGTACAAACTTTTGCCGCCCCATGCGGTCTTGATGAGTAGCACGGGTTGTTCGGTGGCGTCGCCAAGCTGATGGCCGATCTGCAGCTCGGGCCCGATGTGATGCCGGCCAGTCGGCGTGCCGTAGCCGGTGTAGCCAATCGTCAACCCGCCGGCGAGCACGCCGCTGCGGTTGCGAAAGCGCACGAACACATCATCGCGCACAGACCACGAGCCGTTGTCGTCCTTGAGGTGGGCGTAGCGCTCGCGGTTCTCCGGCTTGGCCATCACGTTTTCCAGATTACCTTTGCCGCCATTGTAATGGCGCGGATGATCGTGGTCCACGACGCCCTGCCCTTCCATGTTAGATTGGCCAGCGAGGATGTAAACTTGAACGGCGTTGCTGGATTGGCAGCCGGTAAGGATGGCGGCACACAATGCCACCAAGCAAAGGGGGATTCGCATGCGGGAAATTTACCTGTCCAAACAAAAAGGGCACAGGGAAAAATCTCCGTGCCCTTGGTGAATTATTTGGTTAGCCGACCAACTCGTGGATCGGCTTGATGCCGCTGTCTACAAGGTAATGCGGACGGCCTTGGGTATCTTTGACGGTCGCGGTGGCCGTGTTGATGCCGAGGCAGTTGTACAGCGTGGCGAACACTTCCTGGAATTTCACCGGGCGATCGACGGGCTCATTGCCGTGCTTGTCGGTGGAGCCGATGATTTGGCCGTGGTTCATGCCGCCGCCAGCGAGGAAGGCGAAGTTTGCGCGCGGCCAGTGATCGCGGCTGTTGTTCTTATTAATCTTCGGTGTGCGGCCGAACTCGCCCCACATCACAATGGCCACGTCCTTGTCCAGGCCGCGTTCCTTGAGGTCGATGAGCAGCGCGGAGAGGCCCTGATCGAGCAACGGCATTTCCTGACGGGAACGCGGGAAGTTGAGGCCATCGCCGCCATGCCAATCCCAACGGCTGTAGTTCAGCGTCACCACGCGTGCGCCGGCCTCGACAAGGCGGCGGGCGATGAGGAAATTGCGAATCATTTTCGGCGCACCGTCGCGTTGGTACTTCGGAATGTTCACGCCGTAACGCTCGGCAATGCGCGGGTCTTCCTTGGAGACATCCAGCGCATCCATCAGGCCGGCATTGGTGAGGATGCCGAGGGCTTGCGCGTTGTAGGTATCGAGGCTGCCAACCTGGCCGGTGTTGTCGGCGTCGCGCCGGAACTGGTCAATGGCGCTGCGCAACCGGTTGCGGTCATTCAGGCGATCGAGCGAAATACCCTCGAGTTCAAGGCCTTGCGGCTTGGCGAGGGGATCCTTTTGCACGAGCGGCATTGGCGTGTGCGCCGGGCCAATGAAACCGCCGGTGCCAGCCTCGCCCCAAGTGCGGTTGCCGGTGGGATACATCAGCGAAAGATTCGCCGGCACTCCCGCGCGCTGGTTCCCCTGCAGTTTGCTCACCCACGAGCCCCAGCTCGGCCAGCCGCCGTGCGGCGCGTTGCGTTTCTCGCTTTGGCGCCGGCCGGTCATGCATTGGTAACAATCATGCGCGCCATCGGAATCGGCAATGGACCGGATGATCGAGTACTGGTCGGCCAGCTTGGCCAGGCGCGGGAACTGCTCGCAGATCTCGATGCCGGGCACGTTGGTCTTGATGGGACGGAATTCGCCGCGGATCTCCTTGGGTGCCTCGGGCTTGAGGTCAAAGAAATCCAAATGCGACGGACCGCCGGGCAGGTAAATATTAATCACCGCCTTGTGCGAGCGGCCGGTTTTTTGCGCGGCCTCCACCTCGAGCAATTGCCCCAGCGAAAGCCCGCCCGCGGCCATACCGCCGACCTTCAGAAAATCCCGCCGCGAATAGCCATCGCAATGGCCGCGGCCGTGGTCACTCCTGCCAAACAGATCAATCATGACGCTGGATAATTTATGACAATCCTCAACCCAAGGCGAGGACGAAGTTCGCAGCTTGCCAACCGGCCGGATTGCCTCAACCATGCGTGCGCGGATGGTATTTACAAACCGCCAACGTCTAGCACTGGATTACGATCGATTTAGCGGCGGCATCTTCAATCCGTCCCTCGCGATCCACGCCGGAGCCATGTGGGGGCTTGCCCGCTGCGAACCGCACGATCAAGCCGAGCGTAATGCCGATCAGACACTTAATTTTCTACCGCCACAGGCCGTACTTTTTCGGCTGGATGAGTCCTTCACCGTGACCGAAGCGCATTATGATTTGCAGTTTGAAAACTTTCCAGAACTCCCCTGGCGCGCGGAGGATTACCGGTTGTTCGTGTTCCAGAATCGCCTTTACTGCACGCACACACTCTGGGTGCAGGGGTACAATCTTGGCATGGGCCTCTCTCTGGTAAACCTTCGTGAACACACAATCACACTAATCAACCATATTCAGCTTTATGGTGTGTCAGTGCAACCGGTGGAGAAAAACTGGGTGATGATTCCCGACAAACATTCATTGCATTGCCTCTACTCGTTCTTCCCTGAATACATTCTCACGAAAATCTCCGATTTGGAAACAGCTCAATTCGAATTTCAGGACAGGATTGTGCCCGGCTTCCTGTCCAACGGCCTCGAGAATCGGCTGGTTTCGAATAGCACTGTTCCTCAGCGCAAGGGAGATTACTGGTGGATGCTCGTTCACCAGAAAAACGCCGAACATGTGTACCACGATTATCTCGTGCAACTGGACGCCGAATCGCTTCGGCCAGTGCAAATCAGCAGCCACCCCGTGATATCCGGTGGAGATTGCGAAGGATTTTGGCGTGGATTTCTGACCGTCTACTCGCTCCTGATCAATGACGATCAGGTTATAGTATCCTTCGGCGAAGGGGACCGCTATGCCGGTGTAGCCACCGCATCCATCACAGAATTCACCGCCACCCCCATGCAACCGCTGCGCTCGGCATAAAAGCGCCTTGCAATCGAAGGCCACAGCCTTACGCTGTGTCTTGCAAACCGGCGCATGATGCGGCGGTCCAAACCAATGAAAAAAATCCTAATTCTCATGGCGGGTTTTGCCACTGGAATTCTGAGTGCTGCTGACCTGAAAGTCGGCGATGCGGCTCCGGATTTCGCGCTGCAAGGAAGTGATGGCAAAACGTACAAGCTCTCGAAGTTCCGAGGCAAACAAGCCGTGGTGATTGCCTGGTATCCCAAGGCATTCACCGGTGGCTGAACAGCTCAATGCAAGTCGTTCCGTGCGAACGGCAAGGAGCTGAGGAAATTTAACGTCGCTTACTTCACGGCCAGTTGTGATCCGGCCGAAGGCGCCAAGGGCAACATCAGTTTTGCCAAGTCGCTGGAACTGGACTACCCGATCCTGAGCGATCCCACCAAGAAGACCGCCCGCGCCTACGGCGTGGTGACAGACTCGCGGCCCGTGCCGTTTCGGTGGACGTTCTACATTAGCAAGGATGGTAAGATCCTGAAGATCGACAAAAAAGTTCGGGCAGGCCAGGACGGCGCCAACGCCGCCAAGACGCTCAAGGAACTGGGCGTGGAAGCCAAGTAACGATCCACAATTCAAATTAAAAAGGCCCGCCATTTAGCGGGTCTTTTTTTGTGCCCAACCGGAATGGGTTGTTTGCATCTCATCCATCCATTAGCCTCCGGCCATGGAGCATCGGGAACTGAATCATGTGGCGTTGCACGTGAAGGATGTGGCGAAGAGCTGCGAGTATTACGAGCGCGTGCTGGAGCTGCAGCCGATTCCACGACCGGCGTTTAATTTCCCCGGCGCCTGGTATCAACTCGGTACTGCACAAGAACTGCATCTCATTGGTGAGCGCGATCAGCCCGTGCATTCACATCCCAAGAGCAATCATTTCGCGCTGTTAATCGACGATATGGATGCATGGGAAGCCCACTTGCAGGCGTTGGGCGAGGAGTACTACGAACGTCGCATGCGGCCCGATGGCGCGTTCCAAATTTACGTCACCGACCCCGATGGCCACAGCATTGAGCTGTGCACTGCGGTGCCGGCCGCCTAACGCTCCCAACGAGTCCAGG
>WTHG01000521.1 GCA_011523245.1 Verrucomicrobiales bacterium
GAAGGTATGTACTACGTGCTGGTGCCATACAGCGTCCTCAAGCCCGTACTGCGCCCGGGTGGTCCATTGGCTCGTTGGGCCAAATAACGGCATCTTGTGGCAGTTTTGTGACGGCGCAAATTGCCGTTGACCCTCCCTGCCCTGCGGGCCTACCTTCTCCCCGAACCCCTAAACATTAGGATACACAGACTTATGAGCAAAATTGTTCCTCTTATCAGTTCCGGTACCAAAGGCCCGTTGGGTGTGCTGCACCTGCCGCGTCTTTGGCAGAAAGTTTCCCTCGAAGCCGCTGGCAAAATCGCTGACGGCTACCCGGGCATCGGTGCCGGCTACGACAGCATGGTGATCGCCGGCCTCGGCCTCGACGCCGAAGCGGTGCGCAGCTACATCACTAACGAGAAGCCCAGCTACACCCAGTTTGAGGCCTGGATTCAGGCGCAGGAAGGCGCGAAGCTCGACGCCGAGGCCATCGGCGCCCTGAATGCCTCCATCGAAGGTTATAACCACGATGCCGACACCAAGGCCGGCATTCTGAGCGCCTGCGGCATCGACGCCGGCCCGGATGATGCGGTGAACCTGAACAACCTCGACGATTGGCAGGAGTTCTACAACGCCGAGATCGCGGGTTAATTCACCTCTAAATGAATCACGACGGCGCCCGGAAACGGGCGCCGTTTTTGTTCAGAGCACTTTTTTCAACGCCCGGCCCAGCCGTGCAATGCCTTCCTCGATTTCATTCAGGCTGGCGTTACCGTAACTCAGGCGTAGTTCACGGTTGGGTTTGTGGCGGGTTACATCCTCGCAGTAGCACAGATTGCCGGGCACATAGAGCACCTTGTGGCGCAGGGCGGCCTCGAACAGTGCGCTCTTCAATCCACTCCGCACCTTGGCCGGCAGTCGCGCCCAAACGTACAAGCCGCCGGTCGGATTCTCCCACTGCACGGCGTCCGGAAAATGGGCCGCGCAGGCCTGCGTCATGGCCTTGGCCTTGCGCGCATACCGGCGTCGCAGTTTGGCCACCTGCGTTTCATAGCTGCCGTTGGTCAAGGCTTGGGACAAAATCTGTTGGAGGAAATTGGCCGTGCCGAAATCGTGATTACCCTTCACGCGCAATGCCGCCGTGAGCAGCGGCTCAGGCAACAGTCCAAAGCCCACACGCACGCCGGTGGCGAAAGGTTTACTGAATGTGCTGGTGTACACGACGCGATCGGCCCGCCGATCCAGACTCAGTGCACTACGTGTATCTTCGCCGGCAAATCTCAGCTCGCGGTAAGCGGCGTCTTCGATCAAATAAATCGGGTGTCCGGCCGCCTTTTCATAGCGTCGCAACAGCTTCAATGCGGCCGCCTTTTTCGCCGCACTGGTGGTGATGCCCGCTGGGTTGCTGTGGTAGCTGACCAGATACAGTGCCTTCAATCGGGGCAGTTCGCCGGCCTGTTCGAGTTGATCCAGGGTCGCCTCCAGATGCGCCAGATCGATTCCATCGGTTTCGAGGCGAATGCCGCGCCCGCGAATATCGTGGCTTTGCATGATACCGAGGTACACGAAGTACGAGGGATCTTCGACCAATACAAGATCGCCAGAATTAAAGAGAATTTCAGATAGAATATACAGCAGCTGCTGCGATCCATGGGTGATGAGCAGGCGCTCCAGAGCATAGGCTGCGGCCTCAGCTGGTTGGTCATCCAGATGCGCGAGACGGGCGGCGGTAAGCTGGCGTAGACGGGCATCGCCGGCCGTGGTGCCGTATTGCAGGGGCGGTTGGCCTTTAGCACCGCGGAGCAGGCCCTCGACAATCGCGCGCGTTTCCCGGACAGGTAGTGATGGGTTGTCAGTAAACCCGGCGGCCAGCGAGATGAGTCCGGGGCGTTGCAAGGCCTCTTTCATCAGCCAGGAAATCGGCGGCTCCGAAGTGCGTCGGCCCAGTTGGGAAAGCGCGTTCACTGGGATCAACATCGACCAAAACCTGCGCGTGAGCGAGGGAAAATCAAGACAGCCTCGACG
>WTHG01000210.1 GCA_011523245.1 Verrucomicrobiales bacterium
AAGCTGGGAAGTCACCAAGCCGCCAATGGTATCCACGCCTGGCGCGCGTTCGAGCGCGGGGTATTCACGTCGGAAATCCTCTAACCACACATTGCCGGTCATCCGCCAACGGCCTGCCGCTTGTTCCTCAAGAACAAACTGGGATTGGCCCCCTTCCCGGCGCAGTCCGCCCACGATATCCGCTAAGATATCCTCCAGCGTCACCAAGCCCGCGGTGGTACCGAATTCATCCAGAACAATCGCCATACTATGCTTTTTCTTTTGAAAACTCTTGAGCAATTCCAACAGGTTCATTTCTTCGGGTACAAAGGATGGAAAATCAATGACCTCCACCATGTCCACCTTCGGATCGGCTAAGAGCTTGGGCGTGTTTAAAACACCCACAATACTATCCGGGCTCTCCCCGTACATCGGCAATCGGCGGTGTTGATGTTTGCGCGCGGCTTCCAACATTTCCGAAACGTTTAGGTCGTGTGGAATGCTGGCCATTTGTGATCGCGGCCGCATCAGATCCCCCACCGTGCGTCGATCCAGATGGGTAATGCTAAGAATGATTTCCTTTTCCGAAATACCCAACGTACCGGACTGCCAAGCTAGCTCAAGCAACTCGCGATACTCTTCATCGGATAAGGCCGGTAACGGCTGGATGGATTTGGGTACCAACCGCAGCAGTTGATTATTCACCGCTTGCGCCACTCGACGGACCGGCCCGGTGAGCTGCACCAACCAAAGCATCACCGAAGCCACGCGCGGTGCCCACGCTTCCGGCCGCCGAACAGCCAAGGTTTTGGGGACAATTTCAGAAAATAAAATCAATCCAGTCGCCAACAAAAAACCCATTAAGGCAAAGCGGTCAGGATTCAATTTCCAACCGAGCACCAGAGCCACGGCAATCACTGCGCCATGTGCCAGAGTGTTGCCGAGCGTCATGGTCGCGAGTAAATCTTGAGGAGATGCAAGCAGTTTTCGGATAAACACACCACGCTCGGGCTGATGGGCGGTGATTTGGCGTAGGCGCCATTTTCCGAGCGTCAGCAGGGCTGTTTCCGCGAGGGCAAAGAAGAATGCCACGCCGGTGAAACCCAGCAGCAGAATCAGTTCAGTATACCACTGCATGCCTATAGAGCTGCCCTAGTTCAAGATCATGTTGCGCCGCAAAAAGGTGGGCACATCAAGGTCTTCGCCATCGTGAAGGTTTGGTTCGCCCTTGTCAAAGCGCCCCTTGGAAATCGGTACAAGTGGAAGTTGTTGTTGCTGGAAATCGCGAGTGGAGGCTGGTTGGTTACGGGGAGTGGTGGGCATGGAAATCTTTAGGGGCTCGGGCTTCATTGAAGTGGGGAGCACTTCTTTCACCGTCCGTCGCGGCATCAGCATCATCGCCCCCATCCCTTTACCCATGGCGTCATCCACATGAACACCCAAAATCACCTTAGCTCGGGATGCCGCAGTTTTGAGGTGGGCCATAAACTCATCCACCTCCTCCATGGACATGGATTCGTCTCCTACGAGACTCACGATCAATCCCTCGCAATTTCGAAACTCCGAACCCGCATTCAAATGCGGGTGATTCAGAATCGCCTCCACCAACGCCCTTGGCCGGGCGTCTCCCGCCACCTCAACCGTGATCAGACTGCTCTCTCCATGGTAGCCCGTCATCAAACGGCGCACGTGTGCAAAATCCACATTCAATTCCCCATCCGCTCGTGCCAAACGCCCCATCCCCATTAAGGCTCCCAACACGTGACCATTGGCCGCCTCCATGCATTCGGGCACTGAGGCATTTTTACCTAGGGTTTCCATCACGTTTTGGTTGGGCATGCGCACCACCGTATCAGCCACTTGTGTCAACCGATTCACCGCAACCCGAGCCGTTTCGTTACGGCCTTCCAAATCAAAAGGCTCGATCGCCAAAGCCACGACCAATGCGCCCCCTTCAGAGGCGATTTCTGAAACTACCGGCGCACCGCCGCCGCCCATGCCGCCGCCCATGCCGGCAACAATGACCACGAGATCGGCCCCCATGAGTTTGCCCGCAATCCGGTCGCGTGCTGCCCGAACACAATTGGCGCCTTCACCTTCATCACCGCTACAGCCCCAGCCGCGACGATTCGTTTCGCCCAACTGAATCCGCTCAGCGATTTGGCAACGTTGCAGATGTTCGCAATCCGAATCCACCGCCAAAAAATTCGTGGCCGGGAATCCTGCCGCCGCCACCCGATCCAGCAACCGCAGGCCGGCGCAGCCCACGCCCACCATTTTCAAGCAAAGATTGGGTTCCGATTTCATCCCTCGTTAATGAGTCAGCCAGCCTAGCAGGCCTTTTCGTTGACGTGCCCGGGCCCGCATTTGGCGCGCCCCAAACTTCACTAGCCCCATGGCCGCCGTGCATTCGGGTTGATGCAGTACCCCCCCTTCCTGTGCCTCATCTGTTTCGTGTGGCAAACAGACGTCTAATTCAAAAACCTGATGTGCTAGAAGATTGATTTGAGGTGTACGTGCCCCACCTCCGGTTAACAGCACACTACCGTTGATACGACGCAACAACCCGTTTTGTTCCAGATCTTCGCGAATCAATCGAAATAACTCGTCCAGCCGCGCATGCATGATTTGCTGAATGTGCCCCACGCTCACCTGTTTATCATCCAATCCGACTTCACTGGCAAAATTCACCGCTCGATGCGCCACGCGTGGGTCCGGCACAGCACTGCCTTGCTCAAGTTTTAGGCGTTCTGCCCGGGTCTGAGTAAGTTTTATGCCCACCGCCAAATCATTGGTCACATGTTCGCCTCCCACCGCCAATACCCCTGTGTGGCACATGGAGCCCCCCAAATAAACCGAATACTCCGTTGTTCCCGCACCCAGATCGATCATCAGCGCCCCTTGTTCGCCCAGTTGTGAAGTAAGGATCGGTAAGGCGGCCACTCGGCCATTGAAGGCCACATCCTCCACATCAATGCCCAGACCTTTCACCACGCGTACTGGGTTTTGAATTCGGGTACGTTGGCCACAAACCACATGCACATCCACCTCCAGCTTGGAGGCCACGCGGCCCACCGGCTGCTGTACATCATCCTGACCATCTACTCGGAAATGCTGACGCACGGTGTGTAGCATCTCTTCGTCCGCAGGTAATTGAGGCTGCGCGCCGCGCACCACGCGGCTAACATCCTCTTCATCGATCTCACGCCCCACCGAAGCAATTGGATGCGCTCCGCGATTGTTGAATCCTTTTATGTGCGCCCCGGTCACTCCGAGATGAACACTTCCGATCTCAATATCCGATTGCTGCTCTGCTTCATTCAAAGCTGCGCGCACAGCATCCTCTGCCACTTCGGCGTTGATGATCTCCCCTTTTCGAACCGCTCCAGCAGTGAGCGATTGCCCTACCCCAATCACATGCAGCCCTTCGTCCTCACTCAATTCACCGACGACTGCGCAGACCTTGGCCGTACCAATTTCTAGGCCCACGATGATTTCAGTGCGGTCGAACATGCTTTACTCCGTGCTCGTGCGACTGGCCAGAGCCCATTTCACGGGCAGATTGTTTTTGATGGATAAATCAGCCGTCGCGATGGCGCGATGATGTTGGCGACCCAGATCATGAATCTGCCGCCAGCGACTCAGTTGACGATCCAGTCCGTGCAACGCGAATGTCATACGCCCACCTTGCCAAGTCACCACCTCCATGGTTTCGCGTCGGGACACATCGATCTGCCGCAAATGAGCCAACCCTGCCATTGGAGATAGATCAAATTGCCGGATCAATTCTAGAGCTGCCGAAAGCTGCGCAGAGTCAATTCTACGTCCAGGCATCAACTCTGCCTGACTTAGTCCCACGATGAGCGGCATCCATTTTGGTAGCGCGTCCGTAGTAGTCAGCTTGGGATCAATTGGCGGAATCACAACGCCTTGGCCATCAATCCAATATCGCACACGCCGCAGATTTCCATCGCCTTGCTGTTTGTAGCCGATCACTTGAGCCAACGGTTGTCGTTCAGTAATCCGCAGGCGTAACGTCTCGGGCAACACGCGATCCACCGCCGCGGTTTCAATCAGGGGCACCATTTCGAGGTCGCGCTTCACCCGTTGTAAATCTAAGCCGAATAAATTGTCGCCCTTTTGCACACGCGCCCACGCCTGAATCTGGCTGGACTGAATGACCCCGTCGGTGCGGATATCCACCGAGCGCACAGAAAAATGGTCATTCTGGTAAAACCCCGATTTCAACAGAAAACCGCCACCATGCCATACCCCCACGAACAAAACCACCGCACCCAACACAAATCCGGCTGTACGCGCCGCCCAACGTAGACGTTGTTGGCGCACTTTTTCAGCCGGTAAATCCACGTTTAACAACGTGTATCGTTGTTGTCCGCGTCGGCTGCCTTGGCGTCGTTTTCCCCACATGATTAGTTTCGGCGCAACGCCAGCTCGAGCATGCACTGACAGAGCGCATTAAAATTAATACCAGCCACCTCGGCGGCTTTGGGCAGCAAACTGGTTTCAGTCATGCCCGGCAGCGTATTGACCTCCAAAACATACGGCTTGAACTCCGCATTTAGCATGACATCCACACGACCAAAATCCCGTGCCCCCACCGCCTCAAAAGCTCTCAACCCTAATGCCTGTACGTGCGCGGCAACCTCATTCGGCAAATCGGCTGGGCAAAAATAATCGGTAGCTCCGGACGTGTATTTGTTTTCGTAATTGTACCCACCGGCCTTTGGCCGCACTTCCACCACCGGCAATACGGCGCCATCCAGAACCCCCACCGTCAACTCGCGCCCTTGAATACATTCCTCACACAACACCGCCCCGCCATAACGCAGGGAATCGGCCAAAGCCACATTCCATCCGGCCTCCCCCTCAACCCGATTCAAGCCCACACTGGAACCCTGTGCCGCCGGCTTGAGAATCCATGGAGCGGGAATGGAGCCGGGCGGGGCAGATGTTGGAGAATCAATCAGAACTCCCCGTGGCGAAGTGATTTGGTGTTGTTGGAAGAGTTCCTTGCTACGCACTTTGTCAAACGCCAAGGCGCTGCCGACCGCATTCGTGCCAGTGTACGGCACACCCAGTGTTTCCAACTGGGACTGCACCTGCCCATCCTCTCCATATTCGCCGTGCAACGCCAAGAACACCACCTCGGTTTTAGTCGGTAATTCCCATGATTCCCCGGCGGGATCCACCTCACTCACCGCATGCCCAAGGCCACGCAAGGCACGGGCTACAGCCGCGCCGGATCGTAATGAGACCTCCCGCTCCGCGCCTCTGCCCCCAAGCAGAACCGTTACCTGGAACTGGTTTACCAAACCTCCTTGGCGCCAGTATACAAAAATGCGAGTTCAGGACAATCCTGATATACGGAAATTTATTCGCTTTCCGGGAGAGGCTCTCCAACCACCTGGACTTCGGTCTGGAGATCGATACCTCGCTCAACTTTCACTCGCTCCCTCACCTGCTCGATCAGCGTCAGCACATCATTTGCCGTGGCGGTGCCATCATTGACGATAAAATTTCCATGGCGCTCGGAAACCATCGCACCGCCGACTTGCAAGCCCTTGAGCTGACATTCATCAACCAATTTACCCGCCGACGAGATTCCAGGATTCTTGAACATGCAACCGGCACTACGATTGTGTGGCTGGTTTTCAGTCCGTTGTTTTCGAAAGGCATCCATGCGCGCCTGCACTCCTTCTCGGCTCTCCAATTCCCCGCGCAAGACGGCGCTCAGGGCAATGTGATCCCTTAACACAGGGCAACTCCGATACACCGCACCCATTTCAAATCCCGGCCGTTCCTCGATCTGTCCATCACGCGTCATGAACCGTACCGACTCCACCTGCTCAAATGTCTCTCCACCCCAAGCCCCCGCGTTCATTCGCAGCGCACCTCCCAGACAGCCTGGAATGCCCTCCAGAAACTCCAGCCCTGCCAAGCTGGCATCGCGCGCCGCATTGGCAATGTGTTTCAACCGAGCCCCAGCCCCACAATGCAAAACATTTTCTCGAACATCGATTTGCGTAAAACTCTCGTGTCGCAAACAGATTACAATCCCTCGAATACCTCCCTCGCGAATCACAAGGTTCGAACCTCGACCGAGCAGAAATACCGACACTTCATGGGTCGCTGCATACCTCATCGTTGCAGCCAAATCCGTTTCATTTGCTGGGGTAACTAAGATTTCTGCCGGACCGCCCACTCCCAGCGTTGTGCGCATGGCCAGTGGCTCATTTTCCAGCACCTCGCTATCGGTGCTAACCAGTTCGCGCAATGCCTGTGCGTGAGTTGTGCCTGTCATGTGTAAATCCTTTGCCAATGCGTGCGCCACTTGCGTGATATCACCGGCACCTAAAAATACCGCCACATCTCTCGGCTTCAGCGCCTGCCGCACTTTGTTTCGCAACAAATCCAGCGTCGCAGTAAACGCAGCTGGTTGTCCTGTCGCCGCAATCGCCTCAACCAGTCGTTGCCCATGAATATCTGTAATCGGATCCTCGCTGGCCGCATATACTTCGGTGATCCACAATAAATCCGCCTCACCAAAGCAGCCGGCAAATTCACTGAGCAAATGTTGCGTACGCGAATAACGATGCGGCTGAAACGCCACTAATAAACGGCCCGCACACCGCTCGCGGATCGCCCGCAAGGTCGCCTCAATTTCCGCCGGATGATGTCCGTAATCATCAAAGATCCTGAATCGTTCGTCGCAAAACAATTCCTGCTGTCTTCGATCCGCACCCTGAAACCCCTTCAATGCTTCGCGAATGGCATCCGCCTCAAAGCCGTTGGCATGCAAAAACGCCACGACCGCCACCGCGTTGGAAATATTTTTCTCCCCCCACAACTTCAGCGAAAATTCCCCCAGCGCTTCACCAGCACACTCCACAGAAAACCGGCCTGATCCCAGCACCTCGGCATGGTAATCAGCCGCCGGGTTAAACCCGTAACTCACCGACCGCGCGTGCCCGCCAAACAACTCCAGCAGGCACGCATCATCCGCACAAAAAATGAGTCGTCCATGAGTCTGCTCAGCAAACGTCATAAACTCATCGCACACCGCCTGGAAGTTGGCGAAATAATCCAAGTGCTCCTCATCAATATTGAGCACGATGGCCTGTTCGGGATGAAACTCACGCAAGGTCCCATCGCTTTCATCCGCCTCCACCGAAAACCAAGCCGAAGCGTCAGCGCCCATGCGAGCCGAACGCCCCAATTGCGGCACTCCAGCCCCCACCGCGAATCCGGCCGGAGCCTCCAATTGTTCCAGCGCGTAAGCCAGCAACGCCGTGGTAGTGGTCTTCCCGTGCATACCCGCCACACAAACCGCCCGGCGTTGATGCGCCAGAGCTGCCAATAATACCGCCCGACGCACCAGTGGAATGCCCAGCTGCTGAGCCAACGCCAGCTCCGGATTATCCATGCGAATGGCTGAGCTATAGACCACCAAGTCTGGCTGAGCCGCGCGCAACTGTTCCGGGGCATGCCCTTCGTGCAACACCGCCCCGCGTTCGCGCAACAACCGCAAGCCGGCATGATCGCGCAGATCGGAACCTTGAACCGCTAAGCCAAGATCCAACAACAAATGCGCCAGCCCACTCATCCCACAGCCGCCTGCGCCCACGAGGTACACCGAAGCATTCGGCTGCACAGTCGCCAGCCATTGCTCCACCTGTTCGCGGGATAAACGGTTCATTGAGGTCTTTTCCTACGCCGTCGCCGACCACCTGTCCATGCGGCCTTCTTCACAATCGACGCAGAATTCTGTCGGCAATCTGCGTCGCGGATTCTGGCCGATCCAAGGCCGCCATGCCTTCGGCCATTTTTGCCCGGGCAGGATCATCCTGCAACAGCTCCTCCAC
>WTHG01000177.1 GCA_011523245.1 Verrucomicrobiales bacterium
GTGATGATGCCCGGGATGGGGGCGCCCACATGGAGGTCGTTGCCGGGATCGGCCTTGGCGATGGCTTTTTCCTGTACGTTGAGTGAGGCGTCAGCAATCTCCACTTCGCGCGGGTAACCGTTCAGTTCAAAGGTCAAAGTGCGCACGCCTTCCTCGTCGGCCTCGCTGATGTTGATGAGCTTGATGTACAGCGTCTTGCCCACCTCGATGTCCACGGCAATTTCCTCGCCGGGTTGCAGGCCGTAAAAGTACGTGGAACTGGGTAGCACGGACACGTCGCCGTATTGGCGGCGGAACTTATTGTAGTCCTTGAACACTTCCGGATACATGAGGTAGCTGAGCAAATCGTCGTCGCTGACTTTGCGGCTGATTTCGTCCTCCACCTTCTTCCGCGTGCGCTCGAGGTTGAGCGGCTTGAGGTCGGCGCCGGGGCGGCCCTTGAGCGGCTTTTGTTTGCCGAGCACGACCTTCTGCACTTTGCGTGGCCAACCGCCGACCGGTTTACCGAGACGGCCTTTCATCATGTCGATGACTGATTGCGGGAACGGTGTGGCGCCGGGTTCGAGGTTAACCACGTCTGCGGGCTTGATGCCGCGCGTAACGAGGAACATCGTCATGTCGCCCACCACCTTACTCGATGGCGTCACCTTCACGATGTCGCCAAAGAGATCGTTTACCTCCGCGTAGGTGCGGGCCACTTCCTTCCAGCGCGCGCCTAGGCCCATACTCTCGGCTTGTTCGCGTAGGTTGGTGTACTGGCCGCCAGGCATCTCGTGTTCGTAAATGTCACCGATACCGCTACGCGGGCCGGTATCGAACGGCGCATACACGCGGCGCACAGCTTCCCAGTAATCCGAGAATTCATTGAGCGTCCCGAGGTCGAGACCGGTTTCCCGCGGCGTATTGTCCAGCGCTGCCACCACGCTATTGAGATTGGGCTGACTAGTGGAGCCGGACAACGAGGCAATGGCCAAGTCGGCAATATCCACGCCGGCCTCGGCGGCTTTCAACACCGAAGCGGCGTTTACACCGCTGGTATCGTGTGTGTGAAAATGGATCGGCAAACCCACTTCCTGCCGTAGCGTTTTCACCAGTTTATTGGCCGCGTACGGCCGACACAGGCCGGCCATGTCCTTAATGCACAGGGTGTGCGCGCCCATTTTTTCGAGTTCCTTCGCAAGCTTCACGTAGTACTCGAGCGGATATTTGTCGCGCTTTTCGTCTAGGAAATTCCCGGTGTAACAGATCGTGCCCTCGCAAATGGCGTGGGTGTCCTGCACGGCCTCCATCGCGGCCTTGAGGTTGGGCAGGTAATTGAGCGAATCAAAGATCCGGAAAATATCCATGCCGTTCTCGGCCGAATGTTTCACAAACGCCTTCACGACATTGTCCGGATAATCGGAGTAACCCACCGCGTTGGAGCCACGGAAGAGCATTTGAAAACAGATGTTCGGCACGGCCTCGCGCAATTGGCGCAGGCGCTGCCAAGGATCCTCGCGCAGGAAACGCATCGCCGTGTCGAAGGTCGCGCCACCCCACATCTCGAGACTGAACAAGCCCGGCGTACGGCGCGCGATGGCGTCGGCGGCGTTAAGCATGTCCTCAGTGCGCATGCGCGTGGCAAACAGGCTCTGGTGCGCGTCGCGTAAAGTGGTGTCGGTGATCAGCAGGCGCTTTTCCTTGCGCGCCCATTGGGCAAATTTCTCCGGGCCCTTCTCGAGGAGAATTTGCCGCGTGCCCGCGGGCGGTTCCTGATCGCCGTTGTAGGCCGGCTCGGCGATCGGCGGGAAGGGTTCCTTTACCTCGAAACCCTTCGCCTGCGGATTGCCATTGACGACCACGTCGCCAATGTAACTGAGCAACCGGTTGGCGCGGTCACGGCGCGGACGAAAGGCAAACAGCTCCGGCGTGGTATCGATCAGCGTCGTGCTCGCTTGACCCGTCCGAAAGGTTTCGTTTTTGATAACGTTCTCGATGAACGGAATGTTCGTCTGCACGCCGCGGATTCGAAACTCCTTCAGCGCGCGGTCCATGCGATCCAGTGCAATCGGAAAGCTCATGCCGCTGGCGGTGATTTTCACCAGCAACGAATCGTAGAACGGCGTGATCACGCTGCCGGCATCGCCCTGCCCGCCATCGAGTCGCACGCCAAAACCGGCGGCGGAGCGGTAAGCGATGATGCGCCCGTAATCGGGGGTGAAATTATTGGCCGGATCCTCTGTCGTCACGCGCGCCTGGACGGCGTGCCCCACGCATGGCACGTCCTTTTGCTTGGGCAACTGCATCACGTCCCCGTGCAGTTTCTGCCCTTGCGCCACCTGGATTTGTGCCCGCACCAGATCAATGCCGGTCACCACTTCCGTAACCGTGTGCTCCACCTGGATGCGCGGGTTCATCTCGATGAAGTACCACTTTTTGGAATCCATGTCGTACAGGAACTCCATCGTGCCGGCGTTGTCGTACTTGATGTGCTGGGCCAGTTCCACGGCCGCCGAGCACAGCTCGCTGCGCACCGTTTCATCCAACGCCACACTGGGGGCAATCTCCACCACCTTTTGATGGCGCCGTTGCACGGAGCAATCGCGCTCGTAAAGGTGCAACACATTGCCGTGTTGATCACCCAAAATCTGGACTTCGATATGCTTGGCGCGCGGCACATATTTCTCGAGGAACACTGCCGGATTGCCAAAAGCGCGATCGGCCTCGCCGCGGGCTTCATCGAGTAACCGCTCCAAATCTTTGGCCTTGTGCACCACGCGCATACCGCGCCCGCCACCGCCGAAGGCCGCCTTGATGATTAAGGGGAAACCAATCTCCTTGGCCACCTTCACTGCCTTGGCGCGGGTGGTGATGGGATCATCGGTGCCGGGCAGGATCGGTACGCCGGCCGCCTTGGCCAAGGCGCGGGCTTCGGTCTTGTCTCCCATCTTGCGCAGCAATTCAGGGCGGGGCCCCACGAAGGTCAGTCCGGCCTTCGCACAGGCCTCCGCAAAGTCCGCGTTCTCAGCCAGAAATCCGTAGCCGGGATGGATGAAATTCACCCCACGCTCCTTGGCCATCTCCACAATGCCGTCGATGTCCAGATACGCCCCCACCGGCCCCTTGCCCACTCCAACGAGATAGGCCTCATCCGCCTTGAATCGGTGCACCGCCAACCGGTCTTCCTGCGCGTAAACGGCCACCGTGCGCATGTTCATCTCCGTGGCGGCGCGGAAAATACGGATGGCAATCTCACTGCGGTTGGCCGCCATCAATTTCACCGGCCCATCGGCCGACGACACGTTTTTCTTGGAATTCCTACCCATGGGGGCGGGCCTTGTACCAAAAGCGCCCCTAAAAGCAAAGTCACAAAGGCCGAAGAAACTCCGGCGTTAGGGCTTGCCTCCACAGTAATAAAACTCAGAATTCGCAGACCTATGAGAACCCTCCTCTTTTTCCTGTTTTTCCTCCCCTTGGCCACTCAAGCCGCCGTCGAGGCTTTCGAAGTGGGCCCCAACAACACCGACCAACTCCCCGAGGGCAAGGAGGCCGATGGGATCATTGGCGATTTCATTTTGCGCAATGACCACATCACCGCCGTCATCTCCGGCAACCAACCGCTGCGCCGGGCCAATATGGGCACCTTTTACGGCAATGGCGGCATCACACCCGGCTGCCTCTACGACCTTACCCTGAACGATCGCCAAAACGATCAGCTCACCATCTTTGCTCCCAGCGGCCAGCGCGGCGATGTATCGCACGTGCGCATCATTCAAGCCGGCGGCCCCAAGGCGGATGCCGTAGCTCAAATTGAAGTGGTGGTTGATGCCGCCCGGAACAAGGGGTTATTCAAGCGACACACGTACCAACTCGATTCACTTTCCCGCGGCCTGCTCATCACCACGACCTATCGCAATGAATCGGATGAAGTCCGCAAAGGGTCCGTGGATGACTACTGGAAACCCTCCGGCAAACGTGGCACCTTCCATAGCGTCCGCTGGATCGATGCTGTGGACCCCGATGATCGAGGCAGCTACGCTTCCGGTTGGGTGAAAGGCCCGCGCCGCGCCGGATTGGCTGCCGGTCCAGGCACGCTCTCTCTGAAACCCGGTGAATCCATCACATTCGCACGCTTCATTGCCGTCAGTCATTCTCCGGCAGCCGCTGTCAGCGAAGTGCTGGTGTACGCCGATCCCAAAACCGCCCTCATCAACGGCCAACTGAACGACCCCAAAAAACGCCCGGTGAATACCGCCACCATTGAGATCACCAAAGGTAATGCTAAGCTCCCCTGTTACCCCTTTGGCCAAGGGAAATTCGCCTTGTATCTACCCGAAGGTGACTACGGCATCCGTATCAGCGATCGCGGCCGGAGCCCGGTAGAACGCAATGTGTCGCTCAAAGCCAGTGCCGCAACCGTGCTCAGCGAAACCCTCAGTGCCACGTCCGGCGTGGCCTTTGCCATCACCGGCGATGACGGCAAGGACACTCCGTGCAAAATTCAGTTCATCGGTACGGGCACGACCAAGACGCCCAATCTTGGGCCGCAAAATCGCGCGCATGGGTGCGTGGATCAGTGGCATTCGGAGACGGGCAAGTTTAACGTGGCACTGGATCCGGGCACGTACCGGCTGGTGATCACCCGCGGCATTGAGCACAACCATTTGGTGCGCGAGGTGACCGTGAAGACGGGCGCGTTTGCACCGGTGACCGGCCAGCTCAAGCGGGCGATCAATACGCGTGGGTGGGTGAGCACTGATTTCCACAACCACTCCACGCCCAGCGGCGACAACCAATGCGGCACGGACGACCGCATCATCAATCTGGCCGCCGAGCACATCGAATTCGCCCCCACCACCGAGCACAACCGCCTGTACGACTGGGCGCCGCACATCAAAAAACTTGGCCTCAGTGAGCACCTCAGCACCATCGTTGGCCTCGAGCTCACCGGCGGCGGCGCGGGTAGTCATCACAACGCCTTCCCGTTGCCCACGCCCAACCCCTACGCGCAGGACGGCGGCGCGCCGGTTTTCCAAAACGACCCGCGCCTAAACGCCATTGCCCAGCAAAACCTCGGCGGCTGGAATTCTGATCGCTGGGTGCACATCAATCACCCAAACATGACCGAGAAGTTTTGGGACCGTAACCTCGACGGCAAGGCCGATGGAGGCTTTGCTGGGTACGACCAATACATCGACGCCATCGAGTCGCAAAATTTCCGAGGCAACAACATTCTCGCCACCGCCCCGTGGACGCTTTATCGCCGCGGCACCAGCGAAAGCGTTCGTGAAGTGCGCGAATTCATTTGGCTGCAAATGCTCAACCAAGGCTACCGCACCCGCGCCATCGCCGTAGCCGATGCGCATTCCGTCTACGGCAACGGCGTCGGCGGCTGGCGCACCTACATCCCCAGCAGCACCGATGAACCTGGCAAAATTGACGCGAAGGAAATCATCCGCAACGCCAAAAAAGGTCAACTAATGCTCACCACGGGCCCTTTCCTCGAGGTCACCGCCAACGGCGCCCTGCCTGGCAGCGACATCACCGCCACGGACGGAAAAGTGAAGCTCAAGGTAAAGGTGCAATGCGCCGACTGGGTAAAGATCGACCGCGTGCAAGTGTTGGTTAATGGCCGACAGGACCCCAACCTCAACCTCACCGTTGCCAAACAGCCGAAGATGTTCAGCAATACGCCGATCGTTTTGGAGGCCGAGCTTGAGGTGAACCTCAAGAAAGACGCCCACCTCATCGTCGTGGCCATGGGCGAGAACCACGATCTCAAGAAGGGTTACGGCACCAGCACCAACGCCAGCCTCAAACCCTGCGCCTACATCAACCCCATTTGGGTGGACACCGACGGCAACGGATTCCAGCCCAATAAAGACACCCTCGACTGGCCGCTACCGTTGGGCCGACAGGACCCCGCCAAGATTCGTGCGTTGTTAAAGGCGAAGGGGAATTAACCGAGCGCGGTCGTTAACGGTGATGCTGCCGGTAATGCTGCCGGAGCAGGTCCTTGCCGTAATCGTTCCCGTTTGGTGTTCGAATTACAGTGTGGATGTGCTGACGCGTGGGGACACGTGACCGGGCTAGGGCAATCGGGCGCTGGTGATCAAACTCGATCAGAATCACGGGACTCTGGATGCGATAGTAAAACACGCTCTCCTTCCCCGTCCCACCCAGCCATCCGAAATAAGTGCTGTCCATATGTTTGTTCACATCCGCCAACTTCACTTTAGCGTGGCCTTCAGCCATGTGCCCCACATACACGCCGATCAATTCGAGTAACTTCTCCTGTTGCGGAGCCGTTAAGGCATCGCCTCGAATGCCCATATAATCGAGCACTTGATTGTCGCGAAACGCCTCGCCGATATTATTAGTTGGGCCCTTGGCATCACCCACGATTGCCTTTGCTCGCTGTTCGGCATCGAGCATTTGGAGGAACCCCAGCCCTTTGTCCTGCTCGGTCTGGCACACCTCCGCTCCCTTGTATTGACCGGCTTCGGCTTTCACCGGTTCCGATCCCATGAATACCGGACTCATGACCACCTGGTCACCGAGCACGAAATAATTGATCACCACGTGATGACCATCGAGTTGCCAACCCCACGGCTGGGTGGCGCTGGGTTCGCCCATGACCGTGATCCAATACAGCCATTGACCATACTCCTCAAAGCGCTGCGTCAACTCAGCCAGAGTGCCGTTGAGTTTCATGATGTCGCGCGTCTGCTTCAGTCCATTGGCACTGAGGCTGGCCTTCAATAAGTTGAATGCCAGCTCGCGCTGGCCCACAGTCATCGTGTTAAACCCTTTGCCCTGCCGCACGTAACGATGGCGATTGTCCCACTTGCGCCATTCTAGATCGTCCACGGGATACAGGGTTTTTTTTCGATCCGCCGCCGGCAGACTCGCCAAGAACGCTTTGGCCGCCTGCCGCACTGGTTCTGTGCTGACGCCGGTTTTCCGGATTGGAAACAAGTTGGCCGGCGGCACATCAAGATAATAGACACCCTTAAACGGCTCCTTGAGGGCCTCCTCGCGAGGAGCATCCCCACGGCCCTTCGGTTGAGCCTCGGTTTCAGGAGAGATAATGCCCGCCACAATCGCAACCCCAATGATTACAGTATTTTTGGTCATGGATTTAGTTCCTTCATTGCCTGATGAATCGGCCTTAACCGATCGGCCAATTCCGCCGCTTTTAACGGTTGCTCAGCCGACAGATCATGCGCCTCGATCGGGTCTCGTACAATATCGAATAGGCTCAAACCTACCGAGTCCCAGATCAATTTCCATTTTCCATCCAGCACGGCAAACCCGCCGCCCTCTCCTCCCACAATCACGGGTGGTCGCTCGATGGATTTCCGATTCTGAATGGCCGGCCAACCGTTCACGCCATCCAACGGGTTGGCGGGTTTCATAGGAACTTTCGCCAAAGCTGCCAATGTGGGTAACAAATCCTGAACAGCCATGAGTTGGTCTGTTTTAGCACCGGGCCTGATGGTCGACGGCCAACGCATCACAGCCGGCACACGGATGCCGCCCTCCTGCAACGTGCCTTTACCTCCGCGCAATTTCAGTTGACCGGGTTCATACTGCGGCATTCTGCGACTTAATCCGGAACCGTTATCACAAAAAAACATGACGAGCGTGTCACGCTCGATGCCTTGGGATTTCAAAGTGGCCAGGATTCGGCCAATGGCGGCGTCCATAGCTTCTATTGCACCGGCATGACTCAAGCGCCGACCGGTGAAGCCAAGCCGCTGATATTTCTGGATCAACCTCTCCGGTGCCTGAGCCGGCG
>WTHG01000371.1 GCA_011523245.1 Verrucomicrobiales bacterium
CTCAAGAACCATCCACCTCTCAGCGAAAGTGACCTGCGTTTCGAGGCCCGAGTTTCTTCCCGCAACAACTCACGCGGGATTTATTTGCGCGAACCGTTTGAGATCAACCGCACCCATTCGTTGAGCGTTACGCTCAGTCCGCGGTTCCATCGCGATGCAGCAAAAACCGAGCAGATTGAATTCGAACAACGCCTGCAATTTCAATGTGACGCCCCGTGGGTAAAACACGCCGGCCAAGTGCTGCTGGCAAACAGCGCCCGCCGTATCAATGTGAAGGTGGACCCCACCCAGCTTGAGGCCGGCCTGCATTATGCGGAATTGGCCGGCATCGACCCCGCCCGTCCCGAGCGCGGCCCCTTGGTGCGCTTGCCCATCACCGTGGTGATTCCCGAGCAACCCGAAGGACACACTTGGAAATCCGGTCTCATTCTGAAGAAAGGCGAATCTACGCGACGTTTTCTCAGTGTACCGGAAGGCGCCACTTGGGCGGATCTGCATATTAAAACCCGTAACGCGGCCAATCCCCAGCGATTGGTTCTGCACACGCTGCAGATTCTGCCCGGTCAATCGTTTCGCAGTGGCGATGAACGCATGTACCTGTCGCTCACCGAAGGACAGGAACGCGTCGAGAGCTTCGCCGTCACCGGCGGGCGCACGTTGGAACTTTGCTTCGCCCAATATTGGTCCAGCCTTGGCGAGGCCGAGCTGGAATTATCCCTGCAATTCCATGGCCTGCGTCCGGGCAATCGAACCCTGTCTCTGGACGGTAATGATCTGGTGGAGAATTTCACCGTGACCGCACCCCTGCGCGATGAGCGGTTGTCTCCCAGCGGCACGCTGAAAACCTGGCGACGCTATATGCGCCCTTCCAAATCAGAAATCAATCCACTCGATCCCGTGCGCGATCAGTTGCCCGACAACAAGCAAATCCATGAAATGATTCTCACTTACACCATCGACCAACCCGCCAACGGACGCGTAACCCCGATCCTTTCCTTGGAAAACAACAGCGGCGCTAATTACTTTCTCGAATCCGGCATCTGGCAGATGTTCGACAGTGCCAAACGCCACCTCGCCAGCGGCGGCTGGGGCAAGGCCGTGAATCTCTCCAAGGCCAAGTACACCCTACGCTATCACGTGCGTCATCCTGAGCGATCTGTTTTGGAACGTTACCAGCACAGCTCACTGATCCTCGATCAGCCTCTCTCGAAGAGCGTTTCCCTGTCATTTCATCAACATGCCGAGGGCGCCCTGCGAGGCACGGCCGGCTTCAGTGCCAGCACATTGAAACAAGGCGATGCCGCCAATATTTTCGTGGGTATCCCCGCCCATTCCCGTCTGCCTTCCACCCCCAAACCCGGTGATCTGTTGTGGGGAGAAATCTCTCTGGGTGGCAACATCGATGACTTGAATGGGGCCGGTAAAAAGCCCGGCGGCTATCCCGTAACCCTCACTGTGCCCGCAGCCAAAAACACATTCCCCTCCAACAAACCTAAACCCGCGCCGGCCAAGAAAAAGGTAACCCCCAAACCCGGCGCCCAAGAAAAATTGCAGGAGGAAATCCGTGACCTGAAAATTGCCAAACTGAAAACTCTAGATCCGGGCAAAGACAAGGAATCCGAACTGGCCACTCAACTTCACGCTGAGCTCAAAAAGGACCATGCCGACCATCTTCCACTGCACCTCGCTTGGCTAGCGCACCAACAGAAAGGCGAACCGGCCAAGCGCGCCGACGCCGTGCGCAAGGCCATTGAGGCGGTTCAAAAAGAGGTGGACCTCGACGGCCTGCAACAACACCTCGGCACACCGCCCGATCCCGAGGCCGTAGATCGGGATGAACAAAAGAAAAAGTGGGACACCCAAAAATCCGCGCTCATCACCGCCCTGCGCGCACGCGCCCAACTCGACCTCGCCGTAGCCGAGACCGCTGAGGAAAAAGAACGCCCCAAAGCGATCGAGACCTTTGACGCTTCCTGGAAAAAGCTCATCCGCTGGAGCCCCGCCGAAGAAGCTGCCAACGCTGACTTGCGACTAAATCGCGAGCAATTGCACAAACGCTATGGCAATGCCCTCAAGCTCGTGAACGCCCAAATCAGCAAAGCGCCCACGACCAAGAAACACTACGAGACCCGCCTGAAATTGCTCGAAAAACTCGGCTGGACCGAGTGGCAAAAGCACCAAAAACAGGATTTACTAGTCCGATTTCCAGCCGAATATCCGCCGTTCTAGGACCGGCTTCGGGGCTTTTTTGGTTTGATTTCCTGTCATAAGCGCCTATTTTTCCGGCCCTTTCCCGAGGATTAGCCAACGGAAGGACACGAACCATGCCCATTGCCACACCCCAGCAATACGCCGCGATGCTCGATGCCGCCCAACAGGGCGACTACGCGTACCCGGCCGTGAACGTCACCTCGATCACCACCATCAACGCCGCGCTCAAGGCCTTCGCCGATGCGAAATCCGACGGCATCATTCAGTTCTCCACCGGCGGCGGCCAGTTCGCCTCCGGTCTGAACGTGAAGGACTCCGTGCACGGCTGCATCGTGCTCGCCGAAGCGGCTCATCGGTTGGCCGAGAAATACGACATTCTCATCGGCCTGCACACCGACCATTGCCAGCCCGAGGCTGCCGAAGGTTTCCTCAAACCGCTAATCGCCGAAACCGCCAAGCGCCGCGAGGCCGGCCTGACCAATCTATTCCAGAGCCACATGCTCGATGCCTCCATCCTGCCTTTGGAGGAAAACATGGCCATCTCGAAGGAGTACCTCGAGTTGTGCGCCGCCAATGAAATCATCCTCGAAGTGGAAGCCGGCGTAGTCGGAGGTGAGGAAGACGGCGCAGCCGGCACCGAGGATATGCCCGCCGAGAAACTCTACACCACTCCCGAGGATATGCTCGAGGTGTACGAGAGCCTCAACGGCATTGGCCGGTACATGTTTGCCGCCACCTTCGGTAACGTGCACGGCGCCTACAAGCCCGGCGCGGTGAAGCTGCGACCGGACATTCTCAAGCAGGGCCAGGACGCCGTGATCGGCAAGCATGGCGAGAGCGCGAAATTTGACCTCGTCTTCCACGGCGGCAGCGGCTCCGCGAAGCACGAGATTAAGGAAACGCTCGAGTACGGCGTGGTGAAGATGAACATCGACACGGACACGCAGTACGCCTTCACCCGCCCCGTCGCCAGCCACATCATGTCCAACGTGGAAGGTGTGCTGAAGATCGACGGCGAGGTTGGCAACAAGAAGGTGTACGACCCTCGTTCCTACCTCAAGAAAGCTGAAGATGCCATGGCCGCCCGCCTCGTTGAAGCCTGCGACGACCTAGAAAGCGCCGGCAAGTCGATCGCCTAATCGGCCGGCAATCCATCTATCCAGCGGGCGCCTTTACCGGCGCCCGTTTTTATTTGGGCAGGCACTCCTTTAATAAGGCATCCCGCCGTTTTCGCAAATCATTGAACAGCTTCGGATGCTGCGCTTTGAGGTTCGATTTCTCGTGTGGATCCTGCGCGAGGTTGAAGAGAAACTGGTCGCCCATCGAGGTCTCCAGAAACTTCCAATCCCCCTGTCGTAGGGCCGTCCATGTGCCGCGTTTCAACTCCGCATGCGAGCCCGTGTGCCAGAGCAACTCCCTCGCCGGCAAGGTCTTCTGCACGCCTGTCAAGATGCCCGTGATATCCTCGCCGTCCAATTGTTGGCCAGCCACATCCACCTTGGCCAGCGCACAGAGCGTGGGAAACAAATCCAGCGCACTCAGAATTTCGTCACTTGTGCTGCCCGCCTTAATCCGGCCGGGCCAACGCATCAGGCAGGGCACCCGAATGCCGCCCTCAAAGAGCGTGGCCTTCTCACCACGAAACGGCTTGTTGCTGCCGCCAAACTCATAGTCGCCGCCGTGATCGGTCATAAAAATCACCAGCGTATCCCGCTCCTGCCCATTGGCCTTCAGCGCTGCCAACACACGGCCGATGCCGTCGTCCATGTTTACCACCTTTGCCGCGAACGTTCGCCGAACGGGATCCTTGATGTGCCCCACTCTAGCCAGATCCGCCGGCGGTGGCTGCATGATGTTAACCGCCAGTTCCTTGGTCGGATCCCAGCCTTTACCAAAATGAGGTGCGTTGTAGGCGAGATGCAGAAAAAACGGCTGGTCTTTTTTCTGTCGCTTCAAAAACTTCACTGCTTCGTCCGTAATCAGGTCCGTCGCGTATCCGTACTCATCCACGTGTTTCTCGCCGTGATACCAATCCCGCTGAATGCCGTAACGCATCGTGTAAAAATCAATGCACCCGCCCGTGTGCCCAATGAACTCCGCGAACCCATGCCGTGTCGGCAAAAATGATTTCGCCCCGTGGCCCAAATGCCATTTACCAATCAACGCCGTATGATACCCGCTCTTTTGCAGCAAGGCCGGAAAGGTCACCTCACCCGGTTGAATTCCTCGTTCCTTGTCGTTCAGGAACATCAACGCGCCCAGCAACCCATCGCGCGATCGCGTTGGAAATTGCCCCGTCAGCAACCCAAATCGTGACGGCGTACAGATTGAGGACGCCACATACCACTGCGAAAACTTCATCCCATCCCGCCCCAGCGAATCGATATGCGGCGTGGCAATCTCACTGCCATACACCCCTACATCATTCATCCCTTGGTCATCGGTAAATATCAGGATGATGTTGGGGCGCTCTGCCGAATACAGCAGCCCCACCAGCCCGAAGGCTAACATCAGTATCAATCGTTGAATCATTTCCTCTTCCCTTTCAAGGCCTGCTCAAAATTCTCCGCGTGAAACCGCATCAGGTCCAATCCATTTTTCTGATAAATAATCTGAGCACTATGCGGAGCATCCCGGATAATGAGATGCTTGTAGGGAATTTTTAACGCCGTCAAATGCTTCATCCATTCGATATTGTTTTGATAGTTAAACCCTTTGTCGCCAACATGAACGAAGATATTCAGTTTTGACTTTGGCCTCGATGCATAACGTCGTGCCAAATCCCACGTATTATCGCCCTTGGCAAACACCAAAGACTCACTTTCGCGCCCCCCCTCTTCAGAGATTCGTTTCTCCGTCGCGTGTCCACCACCGCCAGGGGCAGCCGACACAAATAAATGCGGATGCTTAAACATAATTCGCGCCGTCCCACGACCGCCCTGGGAAAACCCCTCCAGCCCGCGACCTTCCCGTTGGGCAATCGTGCGATAGCTCTCGTCAATGTGCGGGATTAATTCCTTAATAAACACAGTCTCGCCCTGTGCCTCTTTTTGCTTGGGCATATTGTAATGACTCACCGGGCCGCCGTTCACGAACACATAAATCGCCGGATTCACCTTACCCGCCTGCATCGCCGGATGAATGTGATTCACCAATCGAACACTCTTCAACTCACTTCCCGGCCGGCCACCGTGCAAATAATACACCACCGGAAACCGTCGACTAGGAGCCGCCGCATAGTGCGGTGGCAGGTAGATACAGTACCCTACCGGCACCTCCATGGACGGGCTCTTAAACGTCGCATGCTTCACCATTTTCGGCGTGCTCGCCACCGGCGGGTTGACCCACCGGAACGGCTGTGGATTTCGCTTCTTTTTCTTAGAGACCTCTTGAGCCGCCAGACCAAGAGGCAGAACTCCCACCATCAAAATTACCAAAATGTATTTCATAAAATCTTTCATGCCTTCGGCCTCATCCCTCCCCGAAGCGCCCCGGCCGACACGGCCCCGTAGTTGTCGGCAAACATCGGGTCCAACGACCGACTATTCGGCATGCTGAGCCAGATGCGCAGGATCTGCCGTCGACGCTCCGGTTCCGGCCAATCCTCAAAAGCCGAGCGTTTATGGAGTGTCACCCAGTTATTCATGAACACCATATCTCCGGGTTCCTGCCGAAACGTAGCATGCATCTCGGGATCGCCTGCCAGCGTTTCCATCAAATCCAGCGCCTCGGTTTGTTCGGGCGTGAGGTCCGGCAGATCCGGATGCGCGTGCGCGCGGTCGATCAATACACGCAGGAGGTTCGCCGCAAAGTGACCCTCGCAAAATGAAAACACAGGTTGGCGGCACCAAGGCTTATCATTGCCGCCATCCACTGTATGCCTCAGGTAATAAAACGGCTCGCACAAAACTGCCAACAAATCCGGCCGCTGTTCCAGAATAGCGTTATACAGCGCCATCGAACTCACGATGTAATTCTCCCCACCCCGTTTTGCTTGCCGATGGCAACAGAACCCGATGACGTCGCAGCGATCCGTGTGAAAGCTTAGTTTCCGGCTCGTATTTGGCCCCCGACTACGAGCGTCCTCCGGCGCATAACCCGCATCCATCACGCTGAACAAGCGCTCCCCCGCGGCACTTTGCGATACTGGGGTGCCCAAGTGAATCCCAATACCCCAGAATAATCGGCGCAATTGCTCTTCTTCAAACCGCTCAATCGGCAACCCGCGCAAAAAGGTAAAGCCAGCGCCTTCTTCGAGCTGTCGTTGAACCTGTTTCAAGCGGCACGCAAAATCGCCGAGCACAAAATGTTGCGGCTCGATACTTTCCACATCCATTCCCGCGCAACCCTCCACGGCACATCCGAGTTGATCAATCTCATCGTCAGTGAGACGGATTTCCCAGTCATCGCGCGCCCATAGTTCTTCTCCGCACCAAAGGCCGGAATGGTCAATTGCTGAACTTGAATCGATGGAGTTCATTTCCTCCATAGAGGCAATGCGGTTAATTCACAACAAACTGCAATACTCGCGCCGCGGTACCTTTGCTGAGTGGATTAGATTTGTTACTGAGCCGAATCTTGGCTGTGTGTGCCCCGGCCTTCAGATCCGCGGCAAACATCACCGTACGCGGATAATGCAATCCGCGACTGTGTCGATGATACAAATCCACGCGCTGCCATTTACCTCCATCAATACTCACTTCCAGCACCCCGGCATCCGGCCCGGCCAGGACATAAGCACCCAGCGCACGGCCCTTAAAATGCACGGTGGCTTCCTGAGCATCCTGAGTAGCCGTTAATAGTTTTTTACCGGCAAAAGGATCACTCCGAAAACCTCCCGGAATCTGTTTCCAATCCGGCTCATGCCATGTCCATGCTTCATTCGCACTGGCTGCCGGTAAAAGAAAATGCCCGCGCTGATAACAGCCCGCATCCACCGGTTTCCACGGCAATGCATGCGGCGCCGTCTTGGGCACAACCGGCTTGCTCCACGCGCGATCGAGCAGTTGACTAATCATGTCAGCGGCGATTGCATTTCCAGCCGGCTTGGGATGAGTGCCACCAAAAACCTTCCATGTTAGCTTGCCCTCATCAATTCGATCGGCCACTTCGCGTGCGAGAAAAATGGTGGAGACATTATAGGCCTTAAGCACTTTTTCATGCGCCGCCATCGAGAGGGGCGTCTTGCCCGATCGCAGTTTTTCCAACATACCGGGATTCACAAAGTGTGTTACCACAATGTCCATGTTTGGCTGCGCTTTGCGAGCCTGACGGATGATCCCTTCCATTCCTCGGACACATTCACGGGCCGCATGACCAGCGTCCTGATCATCATTCACCGCAAACTCGATGAAAAACAAATCCACCTTCCCCTTGGCCAACACCTCGGAACGCAAGCGAAAAGCCCCGGTGGTGGAGCAAGTTGATGATATGCCAGCATTGATGAAATCAAATTTCGTTTTCGGAAACTTTTTCTGAAGCCAGTCACAAACCATCGGGCGATATCCGTTCATCTGCGTAATGGATCCCCCCATAAACGCCACCCGCCCGGTCTTCATTTGATCAAAC
>WTHG01000341.1 GCA_011523245.1 Verrucomicrobiales bacterium
GGGGCGGTCTGTATGGGAGTGCGTCCAGAGATCATTCATTTACCTTGGGATCAGCCGGCTGTGGCTGCCGCTGTAGATTGGTTGGTGGCGAGCGCAGGCGATGGCAGGGTGGACCTTAGCGAGACCTGGGTGCTGTTGCCTACACGCCAAGCGGGCCGACGTTTACGGGAGGCACTGGCGTGGGCTTGCCAGAAACGCGGCGGTGTTTTCCCGCCCCGAACAGGAACGCCGTTTCAGTTATTGAATCACCAAGAAAATCAAGTGGCGCCGGAGGTGGCGTGTATTGGGCACTGGGCGCAACTCCTAGAAGGTCGCATTGTCGAGACGTGCCCGAACTTGTTTCCCGCGTTGCCTGATCTCCGTGATTTTGGATGGCGCCGCAAAATGGCCGAGGCACTCCACGCGATGCGCGCCACGTTGCTGGAAGGCGGCTGGGATTGCGCGCAATTGGCAGACTCTGAACATTGTGAGGAGGAGGCCGGTCGCTGGCGAGATTTGGCGAGACTGGAGTCGGCGTATCGGGAGCGGTTGACTCAAGCCGGCTTGGTTGATTGCCACGACGCTCGCCGTGTCGCAGCGGATGCTCCGGAGCTTCCGGATGTTCGCCGTGTGGTGATGCTGGGGGTGACGGATATTTCTCCGGTCATTGAGCAGACGCTGACGCGGTTGATGGATCAGGGAGTGCAGGTACAGCTCGTGTGTATTGGGCCGGGCGAAGGCATGGATGGCTGGGGCCGGCCGGTGCCTGAATTTTGGAACGGCCGTTCCCTGCCGGTGACCGAAGATCATCTGGTGCCTGCCTTGGACGAACGGGCGCAGGCCGAGGCGGCGGTGGCGCGAGTAAAGCCGTATCGCAAACAGGTGCACGATCGCGTGGCGGTCGGGGTGGCGGATCCAGCGGTGTTACCGCATCTGGAACGCACTTTGGCGGATGAAGGGATTGCTGTATTTAATCCGGATGGCCGACCATTCAGCCGGACGCCGTTGTTTGTCTTTTTGAAAACGCTACATGCGCTGATGCAGCAGCCAAGCTTCCCGCAGGCGACGGCGTTTCTACGGTTACCCGACGCATGGGCCTGGGCGCAGGGCGAGGATGAGCAGTTTACCCCAACCCGGTTGCTGGCCGGTTTAGATGAAATCCATAAGGACCATTTGCCGGCGAGTTTGGAAGATGCAGTGCGGTTGCATTTTGAGGGGGAAAGGATTCAAAACCGCATTGTGGCACGCGGAGCCTTGAAACGACTGGCTGAAGCCTTGCGGATATTGGATCGGGAACGACTGAGCCGTGGTTTGGCGACGTTTCTGAATGCGGTTTTCGCCAGCCGGGAGTTTCAGGAAGGGAACCCAATCGACAAAGTGTACCTTGAGACTGCGCACAGTTTTATGGACCGCCTGCGCGAATGGGAATCGGCGATGGGCGAGAACGACCTGCCGGCCGGAGAAGCGCTTGCGTTGCTGTTGGATGCAGTAGGCCAGGAGGCTGTGTTCCCAGAGCGTAGCGGAGCAGCGGTGGATATTCAGGGTTGGCTGGAATTAGCGTGGGAGGATGCGCCGCATCTGATTGTGGCCGGGTGCAACGAAGGGCATTTACCGCAATCAATTGTGGGCGACCGATTCCTGCCTGAGCAATTGCGCGAACGGCTCGGGCTCACCACCAATGCGCAACGTCTGGCCCGGGATGTGTATTTGTTGGAATTGCTGCTGCAATCTCGAAGCGGGAATGGTCACGTGGATTTGATCCTCGGCCGGCAACGCGCGAACGGCGATCCCCTCCGGCCATCGCGTGTGCTTTTACGTTGTCCGGATGAACAATTGCCACAACGCGTGGCGACTTTATTTCAGGAATTGCCGGCCCCGACGCAGACTCCCGCTTGGTCATTACCGTGGACGCTCGCTCCCCGTGCTGTACCGCCATTGGAGCGCCTGAGTGTGACGGCGTTCCGTTCTTATCTGGCTTGTCCGTTTCGGTTCTATCTCAAACACGCGTTGCGGATGGAATCGATTGACCCCTCGAAACGCGAATTGGACGCGCTGGATTTTGGCTCTTTGGTGCATCAGGTGGTGGAGGATTTTGGCCGGAATGAAAACGCCCGCGAGCTAGCGGACCCGACAGCGATTCACACCTATTTTGCCGAGCAACTCCGCTTCGTGATTGGAACACGCTATGGGGCGAAACCGCCGTTGCCCGTACAGGTGCAGGCAGAGATCGCTGAACGCCGTCTGAAAGCAGCAGCTCTCGCGCAGGCGGCAGAGTATGCGGCGGGCTGGCGCATTATCGATACGGAGCGTGAATTTGATGACGAGATCAATGGGTTAACGGTGCGCGGCCGAATTGATCGGGTAGAGCGGCATGAGGAAACCGGTGCACTGCGTGTGCTGGATTACAAAACATCCGGGAAAGCCAAATCCCCGCTGGAGGTGCACACAGTAAAACGCACGGATGCCACGCCGGATTACGCGGCGGTGGATGTTCAGATGAAGGGCAAAGAACGCCCCAGTGGTTGGGTGGATCTGCAGTTACCTTTGTATTATTGGGCCATGGAAAGGGAAGCCGAAAACGGGTTGCAGTTGGGATATTTTAATTTACCCACGATCGGGGCCGATACAGGCGTACAGTTGCTTGAGGGGTATTCACCGGACATGCACGCCAACGCGATGACTTGTGCGGCGGCCATTGTGGACCGTGTCCAGGCCGGTGAGTTTTGGCCGGCCCGGGAGAAGGTGCGCTACGACGAATTTGATGCCATCCTATTCGGGCAGGTAGAAACAGCGGCCCAAGCGCCGGCGAGGAGAAACCCTTCATGAGTGATCCCGGCCCCCTTCTTGGCAGTGAAATGATCCGGGCTTCGGCGGGCTCGGGTAAAACGTATCGGCTGGTGAACCGCTATATCCGCCTGTTGCTGATGGGGCAGGCTCCTGAGCGGATTATAGCGTTAACCTTTACCCGTAAGGCGGCGGGAGAATTTTTTGAGGGCATCCTGAAGCGGCTGGCGGAAGCCGTGGCGGACGAAGCCCAGCGGGAAAAATTATCACAGGACATTGATCTGCCGGAATTGACGGCCCTCGATTATCAGCTCGCGCTGCGCAATTTATTGGAGCGGATGCCACAGCTGACGCTCGGGACGATTGACGGGTTTTTCCATCGTGTGCTCGGGATGTTTTCTCTGGAGTACGGGTTAAGCGGCGAATTCGAAATCATGGACGAGTTCACTACGCAACGCGCACGCTTGCGAGCCTTGGATCAGTTGTTCGTGGCAGCCGAGGCAAGCGAGGCCGATCGCCAGGCGTTATTGAAGTCGTTCGAATTGATGTCCGCCGGCCAACAGGATCGCCGGATTTATGATGTACTGGAGCAGTACCTCCGGGATTGTCATTTGATGTATCACAGCGCTCCCGAGGAACGTTTTTGGGGGCAACCGGAAACGATTTGGCCTCAGGGCAACCCATGGGCGATTCAGCCGGAGAAACCGGCGCTTCTCGTCCAGGCCTTTCAGGACGCGTTGGAAACGGAGGCCGGCTTGGATACGCGGGCGCGCAAATCGTGGCAAAAGGCGGCCAACCATCTTCAGCAATGGGAGCCAGGCAAGGATTTGCTCGGTTCAGGTACGCTATTGAAACAGGCGTTCTCCGGATTGAGTAAACTGGATTCCGGCGACTGGACGTTTCAATTCTATCGCAAAGAATTCCAGCCGAGCGCGGCGTTTCAACAAACTTTGGGGGCTTTGTTGCGGCATTGTTTGGCGGCGGAATTCAACCGACTCCAAGAGCGGACACGCGGGGTGTTTGCCATGTTGCGCGAATACGACAGCCGTTATGACGGGCTGATCCGGCGACAGGGACTGTTGACCTTTGCGGACTTGCCGGTGTTATTGGCTCCAAGGGAAGGCCGGCCAGTGTTGGGCGGGGAGGGTCCGGATCAGTTGTCGCTGGAATACCGGCTCGACGGCGCATTTGATCATTGGCTGTTGGATGAATTTCAGGACACCAGCACAGCGCAGTGGCGCGTGGTGGAAAATCTGGTGGATGAAGCGGTTCAGGATCCAAATCGTTCCTTATTCTGTGTGGGCGATGTGAAGCAATCCATTTATGGCTGGCGCGGCGGCGATCCGCGGTTATTCGGGCGGGTGGAGGAACATTACCGGCATGGCGCCGGTCGAGAATTTACGGTGCAGTCCATGGACGTGTCTTGGCGGTCGGCCCCGGCCGTTTTGGAACTGGTCAATGCCGTGTTTGATCAACCGGATCTGCTTCGTGAGTTTGATCCGGTGGCGGCAGCACGCTGGGCGGATGTGTGGAATGAACATCAAGCGGCAGGGGCTCATGCCGACATGGCTGGGCATACCATGCATTTAACGGTGGATCATGCGGATGATCGTTATGCGGTGTTGGCCCGGTTATTACGTGAACTACAGCCTACCCAACGAGGTATGCGATGCGCGGTACTGGTGCAAACCAATAAGGAGTCGAGGCGCGTGGTGGAATACCTTCGCGAACACGTGGCGGACATGCCTGTGGTTGGGGAATCAGCCACGCGGCCGGCAACCGATAACGCGCTGGGCACCGCGATGATGTCGCTGTTCAAGGCGACGGCGCATCCGGGAGATCGTTATGCACGCGAGCACGTGGCGATGACGCCGCTGTTCGAACAGTTCGAAGGGGAACCTCACCAATGGGGGCCGGAGCTGCGCCAGTTACAGGAGCAATTATACCGCGAGGGGTTTGAGGCTGCTGCCCGTGAATGGTCCCGCCACTTGGCGACAGATGATTTTTCAAACCATCGCCGCCGACAATTTATTGAGTTGGCCCGGCAATATGATGAATCAGGTTTGCGGGATATGGATGAATTCATCGGCTTTGCCGAAAGCCGGGATTTGAATGAAGGCGGCGCATCCGGCGTGGTGCAGGTGATGACTGTGCATAAGGCCAAAGGTCTCACGTTTGATGTGACATTGGTGCCGGATTTGGAAGGAAGTCGGCTGGATGCACGCCGGGCCGAGGCGTTGCATGCGCAAGCCGATGACCACGGCGAAGTGGAGTGGGTGATGGATTTGCCGCGGCAGGATTTATGTGTGGCGGATAATGTGTTGGGAAGTGCGGTGGCTGCGGGTCGTAGCAAGGAGTGTTTTGAGAATCTGTGCCGATTGTATGTGGCCCTGACGCGTTCTCGGCATGGACTGTATGTGATTAGCACGCGGCCGAGGGAGAAATCCCCTTCGCCGAATTTCGTTTATCTACTGAATAAATCGCTCGGCGATACCGAAGAGGCATGGACAAGCGGCGCGGTGACGGCCTCAAAGGCATTTGAATCCGGCGGTTGGGGTTGGGTGGAAACGTTTGAATCGGATGAAGCTACGAACGAGCACGAGCGACCGCGCGTGCAGGTGAAGGAGGGGAGGAAATTCCCCAAACTGGAACGTCGCAAGCCTTCCGAACATGAGGGAGCGCTGATTCAGGGTTCGCGTTTGTTTGATCCGCAAGCCAAGGAAGCCGCACAATTCGGGGACGCGGTTCACGCGGTGTTTGAACAGATCGAATGGTACACGGACGAATTACTGGATGGTGATGCGGAAGCCGTTGCGATGGTGCGGAGGTGCTTGGAAGAACCGGAAATCCAGGGGCATTTTACGATGGATCCGGAAGCGGTTGTGTGGCGGGAGCGGCGGTTTGGCGTGGTGTTGGATGGGGAGTTTTGTTCGGGCGTATTCGACCGAGTTGTGTCGTGGCCGGACCGAGCGGAGATTATAGATTTCAAGACGGACATGGTGCGTGACACGGCGGATGTGGAGGCGGCGGTGGCGCGGCACCAATCCCAACTGGATTGGTACCGGCGTGTGTTAGCTTCCATGACCGGCTTTGAACCCGAGCAAATTACCTGCCGCCTGTTGTTTACCCGACTGCCGCGATTGGTGGCCGTGCCATAAAAAAGCCCCGCGGATGCGAGGCTTGGGAATTGGATTGGAGAACGGGTTACTTGATGTTCTCTAGGTACTTCTCAGGATTAGACTCGAAACGGCTCTTGGCGCGAGTTTTGCTGAAGTAAATCTTTTTGCCATCATGTTCGATGAACGGGCTCTTTGGATGTACGCGAGTGTCGGTATACACCGGGCAGAATTTTTGGTCCATCGGCTTGATATCCTTGGAGGCCACCGCTTTTAATTGTGGGGCTTGCTCCTGGGCAACCACAGCGTAGTAGTCAGGGTTTTGGACCCACATCTTCTTGCAGGTACCACAGCACACAAATACTTTCACACCCTTGTAGACGAGGAATTCTTCCACATCGATTTCGTCCTCAATCATGAGGGGACAAAGCTTCTGCGCCGGGGCAGCTTCGGTGTTGATTGCGAAACCCGCCACAACGGCGGCCATCACGAGTACATTACTGATCAGTTTCTTCATGGTTTAAAAGAGTCGTTGTAAAAAGGCTTGTAGGGATAGACACCACACAGGGGCGCTTTATTCAATGAAAAAACAGGAAAAGGCCATAAAATGGCTTTTTTGGTGGATTTATTGGCGTTTTTGGTAGCGGTTTACACAAAAAAACCGCACCGGCCGAAGCCAGTGCGGTGTGGAGATTGGGGTGCTTATACGTCCTTCCAAGCGCGATCCTTGGCGGAATCGAGGACGGCGTCGCAGACCTTGGCGGTCTCGAGGGCGTCGCGGAAGGTCGGGTTGCACGGCGTGCCTTCGTCTAGGCTCTTCAGAAAGTCGGCCACCTGATGGACAAAGGTGTGCTCGTAGCCGATGCACAGGCCGGGCACCCACCACTTGTCCATGTACGGCATGTCGCCGTCGGTGATGTGCACGCTGCGCCAGCCGCGTGTGGTCGATTCGTCGCTGTGATCGAAGAACTCCAGACGGTTGAGGTCATGCAGATCCCAGCGGATGGAGGCGTCGGAGCCGTTGATCTCCAGCGTGTACAGCGCCTTGTGGCCGCGGGCGTACCGGGTGGATTCAAACAGGCCGAGTGAGCCGTTGCCAAAGTGGCAATGGAAAATGCAGGCATCATCGATGGTGACTTCCTGCTTTTCGCCGCTGGCGGTGTGGACGCGCTCCTTTATGAACGTCTCGGTGACGGCAGACACATCCTTGATGCTGCCGTTGAGCCAGATGGCAGTGTCGATACAGTGAGCGAGCAAGTCGCCGGTCACACCGCTCCCGGCCGCGGCAGCATCGAGCCGCCAGAGACCTTCGCCCCCCTGCGGGAGGTCGGCACTAATAGTCCAATCTTGCAGAAAGTTGGCTCGGTAATGGAAAATCTGGCCGAGTTTGCCGCTGTCAATTATCTGCTTGGCGAGGGTCACGGCGGGCACGCGGCGGTAGTTGTACCACACGGTGTTGGCCACGCCGGCTTTCTCGACGGCGTCGACCATCGGCCGGCTTTCCTCGGCGGTGCGGGCGAGTGGTTTTTCGCAAAGCACCATCTTGCCGGCTTCAGCGGCGGCGATGGCGACCTCGGCGTGTTGATCGTTGGGAGTGCAGATGTCGATGGCGTCGATGTCATCGCGCTTGATCAACTCGCGCCAGTCGGTCTCGTGCCTTTCAAAGCCCCACTGCTCGGCGAAGGCCTTGGTGCGATCTTCGGTGCGGCCGCACACAGCCTTGAGCACGGGTGTGTGGCCGAGGTCGGGGAAAAAGTCGCTAACACGCTTGTAACCATTGGAGTGGGTGCGGCCCATGAAGCCGTAGCCCACAAGTCCGATGTTAAGGGATTTCTTTTCGCTCATCGTTTGAATTCTTTTTTAGTTTTGGC